>CAYZGY010000202.1:0-10971 GCA_964478085.1 uncultured Planctomycetia bacterium | reverse complement strand
TGCGCGGCGTGCGTCCGAACTCGCCCATGCAGACGACGAGCGTCGAGTCGAGGAGACCCTTCGAGCGCAGCTCGCGAATCAGACCGCTGAGCGCCGGGTCGAGCGTCGCCGCGCGATTGGCGACGGCCGTGAAGTTGTTCGTGTGCGTGTCCCAGCCACCGAGGTTCATCTCGACGAAGGGAACGCCCTTCTCGACGAGACGTGTGGCCATCAGCGCTTGGAGGCCGAACGTATTGAGTCCGAACTTCTCTCGCACCGACTCGGGCTCGTTGCGGACGTCGAAGACCTTCGCGGCCGGCGAGTCGAGCAGCGACAGCGCCTTCTTGCGAACCCTGCGGTGTCCCGCGAGGAACTCGCCCTGCTTGTCTTGCAGGTAGTCGGTGTCGAGCATGCTGAGGAGCTTCATGCGTCCTCGGAAGCGTCCCGAGTCGACGTCGTCAGGATAGTTGAGGTACGGAACGGGGCGCGACGGATTCTGGACCTGGAAGGGTCCGTAGCGTACGCCGAGGTAACCGGGGCCGTACGAGCCGCCTCCGATCGAGACGAAGTGGGGCAGCTCGGCGTCGGCCTTGCCGAGCTCCTTCGCCACGAGCGCGCCCAGCGACGGGTGCGTGATCGCGCCCGTGCGTGTGTAGCCCGTGTGCAGCAGGTAACTCGCACGCGAGTGATCGCCCTCGGGCGACGTCAAGGTGCGTACGAGGCTCGCGTCCTTCGCTTCTTTCGCGACGAGCGGGAAGTGCTCGGCGACCTGGAACTGACCCGCGGCGTCGATCGCCTTCGTCGGCCCACCGTTCTTGTGATCGGGTTTCGGGTCCCACGTCTCGATCTGGCTGGGACCACCGCCGAGCCAGACGAGGATGCAGGACTTTGCTTTGCCCTTCTGCCACGGCTCGCTCTGGCTGGCGACGACGGTCTTGCCGCGTCCGTCTTCCGCGATCGCGGGAGCGCTCGAGCCGGAAGCCCAGCCGAAGACCGCGGCACCACCGAGGCCGGTGACACCGATGCGGAGAAAGTCTCGTCGATCAGAGGGGCGGAAGAAATCGCTCACGGGAACCTCCGAGGCGTGGATGGGTTGCTCAGTAACTGAGTGTCCTCAAATCCAACAGTTCTTGCAAGTTCTTGATGGTGAGAGTTTTCGGCTACCCGAACAAGCTCCGAAGGCCCGTTCCGGAGGCCACTCGGGACCACGCTCAGCTCGAGTGGAGAAATTCCGCCGAGTTGAGCAGGGCCCACTGAATGTCGGCGAGCGACTTCTGTCGCTCCGCGTCGCTCTTCGCGGAGAAGAGGTGCTGCTCGAACCTCGTCCGTTCGGTCTCCGACGGCGGCCGCGAGAGTGTCGCGAAGAAGAGTCGCTCGATCTGCTTCGCCGGTGGCACTCCGTGAAGGACGACGTCGATGTTGCCTGGATACTTCTTCTGATACTCGGCGTGGAACGGACGCGAGGCCGGGGCCTTGCCGCCCGTAAACTCTCCGTTGAAGAGGAGGAGCACCTGCAGCACGGTCCCTTGGAACTCCATGCGCTTCTCGTTCTCGTCGACGCCGAATCGACGCGAGAAATCACGCCGCGCCTTGTCGACGTAGCTGCGTACGCGGCGAGCGTTCTTCTCGGGCTGCGGCTCCTCCATACCCGTCGCGCGAAGGACCGACCGCGCGAGCGTCTCGGCCTCGAGCGGGCGGATCGGCACGGACGCGAAGTAGTCGTGATCTTCACCCGGCACGATCCCGCCTGGCACGCCGCGTGTCGCGCGCTGCTGGTAGGCGTGTGTCGAGACGATGATCGTCATCAAGCGGCGGAGGTCGTAGTCGTGCGTGACGAAGTCGTTCGTCAGGTACGTGAGCACCTCGGGAAGGATGATCTTCGAGTCCTCGGAGAAGTCGTCGATCGGGTTGACGAAGCCCTTGCCGAGGAACTGAGCCCAGACGCGATTGACGAGCGAACGGGCGAAGTGCTTGTTGTTCTTCGAGAGCAGCCACTTCGCGAGATTGCGACGGCGGTCAGACCGGGGTTTGGACGCGTAGCCCTTCTTCGAGGTCCCCTTCATTCCCGCCGACATCTTCTTCCTGTCGTCTTTTGCGTACTTGGCGCCCTTCTTCGAGCCCTTCTTGTGAAACGCCGTGAAGGGATTGGCCGGGGGCTTGTAACGATCGCCGAAGTAGAGCGGCTTGATCGGAATCGCTCGAGCGCCCGTCTTCATGGGCGGCATCATCAGCTCTTTCGTCCCTTCGCTGCGAATGCCGTAGTCGCGCGAGTTGCCGCCGGCACGGTCGTAGTCGCGGAAGCGCTTCGTGTGCGCGAAGAAGGCGGCGAAGCCGTAGAACTCTTCGCGTTTGACGTCGGCGTAGGGGTGGTCGTGACACTGCGCGCACTCGATGCGCGTTCCGAGGAAGACCCGTGCGACGCGCCCGGCGATGTCCTCGGGCTTTCCTTCGTACCGCAGGAAGAAGTTGACCCCCGGGCTCGAATCCGGAGTTCCTTCACTGAGGAGAATCTCCTTGGCGAGGTCGCGATACGACTTGTTCGCGAGGAACGCGTCGCGCAGGTAGTCGCGGAAAGAGCCGCGATCGAGACCGTCGGGGTTCCCTTTGCGGCCGATCAGGATGTGCTCCCAGAGCTGGGCCTGGCCCTCGGCGAAGTCGGGCGTGTCGAGGAACCACGTCGTCCACTTCGCGATGCGATCGTGCGATCGATCACGGGCGAACGACTCGATCTCGTCCGCGTGCGGAATGACGCCACGAAGGTCGAGCGAGAGGCGACGAAAGATCCGATAGGCATCGGCCGGTCGGGCCGGCTCCGAGAACGACGCCTCCCAGGTCTCTCGCAAGATACGGTCGATCTCGGCGGCCGCTTCCGCGACCGAGACTTTCTTCGGTGCCGCTTCGAGGCGCGTCGTCGACACGCCCAGGAACACCGAAAAGAACACGACTACAACGAGACTGTGGATGCCGCGAGCACGGCTTTCGTGTGAACGGATCATGCTTTGCACTCCCATGGTCGACGTCTATTATAGGTTCACGTCAGGGCGTGTTCCCAGCCGAATCCGCCCTCGACGGAGGTTCTTCGGAACGAGTCACCCGTTCACGCCGGCGCCTGAGTTTATCGGACGATGATCACGATCCGCGAGATTTGCCCATCGCTTCTGTTCGCGTCTCTTTTCGTTCTTTGTGTGGGCGGCATCGCTCCAAGAGCGCTCGAGGCGCAGAGCTCTCGAAAGCGATCCCCCGTGATGATGGCGACGGTCACCCCTGCCGTGACGACCTCCGGCAGCGACTCAAAGTACATCGAGTCGATTCCTCTCGTCAACAAGGCCTATCGAGACTACGTGCGCGGCCGTCATGCTCAGGCGCTCCAGCAGTTCGAGCTCATTCGCCGCAAGGACAAAAAGCAGCCCGTCGCGCGCCGCTACCTCGCGGAGATCCTCATCGACCGCGGCGACTTCGACACGGCGCGTAAGTTGATGGGCTCGTCGAGGTCGCCGTCGACCTCGAGATCGAAGAAGGGATCCGACGGTCCGGTTCCTCTCTTCAATTGGAATGTGCTCGCTCCGTTCAAGTACGAGGGTCGTGGCAGCCTCAAGAAGGAGTACGAGCCCGAGAAGGAGCCGTACAATCCGACGGCACGTTACAAAGGCGACGGTCAGATCTGTCGCTGGAGGAAGGCGGAGGGGCCGCGCGTCGATTTTCGGCGCGAGCTCGACATCGAAGGCTCGGGAGTCGGCTACGGCGACTGCGACTTCGTCAGCACGAAGGCCGGTTGGGTGAAGCTCGGCGTCGCGTCGGCCGACGGCATCAAGATGTGGCTCAATGGCCAGGTAATTCACGAGAACTCGGCGCGTCGCGACATCAGTGAAGACGCCGACACCGTCTTCGCGTGGCTCGAGCGCGGGAAGAACCGTCTGCGGGTAAAGGTCGATTCGCGTGGCGATGAGTTTCGCTTCTACATCCAGGTCTACGAGGATGTCGGCGAGCCGTCGCGCGCTTTTCTGACGAACGCACGCAACGGACTGATTCTTCTCGGTCGCAAGAAGTGGGACGACGCGCGCAAAGAGCTGCTCGAGGCGGAAGCCGCGCGGCCGGATCATCCGGAAGTCGCTATCGGAATCGCTCGTTCGTTCCTCGAGGAAGGCAACCTTGTCGCGGCCCGATCGTGGGCGAACCGCGGCCTCGCGAAGCGTCCCGGCTCGGCGACGGGGCTCGTCGTCTACGGCCGTACGATGCTCGCGCTCGGTCAGCCGCTCAAGGCCTTCGATTCCTTGCGCGCGGCGTACCGTGCGAGCGAGTACGAGTCGGCTGAGGTCTTCGATCTCTGGATCGCGAGCGCACAGCAGCACCGGTGGGGGCTTCAGGAGGGACTCGCTCAGCTCGACAAGGCGCGCGGTCTGCGCAAGGCGAAGAAGGCGAAGGAGCTCGAGGCTGTGTACGCGACAGCGGAGGCAAAGCTGGCGTCGACGTTCGTCGGCCTCGCCGACCTCAGTCTCTACCACCGCGAAGGCGGCGACCGAAAGAAGGCCGCGGAGCTCGGCGTGCTCGCGCTCACGAAGCTCTCGCCCGAGCAAGTCGCGTTGCACTGTTCGGCGCAGTGGCTCCTCGATCTCGTCAAAGACCTGCGCGCGACGCAGCCCGACAATCAAGCGGCGCGCGAGAGCATCTTGCAGCTTGTCGAACGTGTCGACCCGACCCGCTCCGATCTGATCCGCGAGATCCTCGCCCTCAAATCCGTCAAGGGCAAGTCGGCCGTCTCGCCGAAGATCGAAGCGCTGCTCAAGAAGCGTCCCGAGAAGGCGCTCTACAAGGAGTACGTCAACCGCCTCTTCGATGCGGGCGATCACGAGAAGTGCGTCGAGATCTGTCGTCAGGGTCTCGCCGCGGGCATCGTCTCGCGAACGCTCCGCATCAAGCAGGCGTACTCGCTTCTCGCTCTGAAGCGTTTCGAGGAGTCGGAGGATCTCTTCAAGGGGCTTCTCGAAGAGAAGGACTACATCAAGCGCGCGAACGAAGGCCTGAAGAAGGTCGCCGCGGCGCGACAGTCCGCCGAGAAGGGCGGGCGGTCGCTGAAGATGCGGAAGCGTTGAGCTGCGCTCAAGATCCCGGTATCTCGCGCCCGTGTGGATCCTCCGTCGGGTACCCGAGCAGCTCCTCGAGGTCGCGAACGAGCGCGGGTTGGAGGTGGTGCTCGACGAGGTCGGCGGCGTCGTGGACGTGGTCGGATGCCGTGCCCATCTCCGTGATCATGTAACTCTCCCAGAGGCGGTGTGCGCGGATGATCTGCTCGATGTGACGTCTGCCGTCGTCCGTTAGGTGGACGCGACCGTCGTCGTGGTCAGACGTGGCGAGCTCGCCACGCGTGATCGAGCGGCGTGCCGCCGTGCGGAGCCCCGCGGTCGGCAGGTCGAGCGCGGCGGCGGCTTCTTCGAGCCCGATCGCTTCGCGGGTCTCTCGTTGCTCGATGCGGTAGATCGCGCCGAGCAGATTCTCGGCGAGGATGCGCTGTCGTAACGCGCGTGCGCGATACCACTGTGCGACGAGGCCTTGCGACGGACTCACGATGAACGCGACAGCGAACTGGATGCCCGCGAAGACCGCGACGCTCGGGGCACGCGACGTCTGAAAGTCGAAGTTCTCGAGGGCGATCGTCAGCCAGCAACCGCCGATCGCCGCGGAGAGCCCGAAGAGCGCCGAGAGGATCATCACGCGATGGAATCGATCGGTAAGAAGCGAGGCCGTCGCGGCAGGGACGATCAGAAGAGCGATCACGAGAATCGCCCCGACGGCTTCGAACGCCGTCACGACGGTCATCGCGAGGAGCCCGATCAGCACACGATCGATGAATCGCACGCGCATGCCCAAGCTCTTCGCGAGGCT
This sequence comes from uncultured Planctomycetia bacterium, assembly GCA_964478085.1. Taxonomy (GTDB): domain Bacteria; phylum Planctomycetota; class UBA8108; order UBA8108; family UBA8108; genus CAYMLL01. Next base: position 5,112 of record CAYZGY010000202.1, on the reverse strand, counting down.
CCGATCGAACGACGTGACGAGGATCTCCTTGTAGCCGAACGCGAAGAAGAGCACGACGATGACCGCACAGATCGCCGTCGGAAGCACGCGTCCGAATCCGTAGATAACCTCGAGCTTGCCGTAAAAGATGCAGTCGATGTCGAAGTGCGCGTCGCGAGCCTTCCACCGAATCAGCATGACGCCAACGGCGAAGAACGAAGGGAAGACTGCGCCGAGTGCCGTGTCCGGCTTGATTCGTGAGTAGCGGAAGAACGCTTGAATCAGCGACGTCGCGAGCAGTCCCGCGATGAGCGCGCCGCCGAGGATGAAGAGCATCGTGGTCGACGCTCCGAAGATCGGCTCTTCGCTGTGACCCACGATCGTGCTCGCGACAAAGAGCCCGATCGCGACGCCGGGAAGCACGCTGTGGCTGACCGCATCTCCGAGAAGAGCCGTGCGACGCACGAGAAAGACCGATCCGATGAGACCGCAGGTGAATCCTGTAAGCGCGGCCATCGTCACGGGCCAGCCGTCGATCGTCGCGTCGAACCAGTAGGCGCTCACGACTCGGCTCCTCGCGAGGGGGACATGTTCGCGTTCGGGATCGACTGACCGTGCGGGTCGGTGTCGGGAAATCCGAGAAGCTCCTCGAGCTCCTCGATCGCGTCCTCGTTGAGGAAGTGCTCGATCTCTTCGGCACCCGCGTGCACGTGATCTGGCGCGAGTGAGGCCTCGCGCTGCAGGAAGAGCTCCCAGAGTCGGTGACCGCGCACGATGCGTTGTCCGCGGGTTTCGCCTTCGGCCGTCAAGACCAGCGCATCACCCTCGACCTCTCCCCAGCCCGACCCCGCGAGTGTGCGGGCTTGCCGGCGAGTCGCCTGGAGATCTTCGCCTCGTTCGCGTGCGATGCGTTCGAGTGGTACGCTCGTCGAAGAGCCTTCCGGTGTCGTGATTCCTTCTCGCTCACAGACGCGAAACGCTGACGCGACCAGATTCTCTCGCACGGTTCTCTGAGCGAGACGCCGATGCCGGAGCCCGCGCGCGAGAACGCCGTGTCGCGGCGAACCGAGAAACGCAGCGACGAGCGCGGCGAACGAGACGGTGACGATCGCCGGACCGACACCTGTGCGAAAGACGAAGTCTACGTACGCGCCGAGGAATCCGCTCCCGCCACCGACCGCGGCGGAGACGATCATCATGGATCGCAAGCGTTCCGTCAGGAGGAACGCGCACGCTGCCGGGATGACGAGCAGCGCCGCGACCAAGATGACGCCGAGCATGCTGATGCTGACGACGATCACCGAAGTGAGAACGACGATGAACACGACGCCGACGGCGCGCGTCGGAAGTCCGATCGTCTCGGCGAAGGCCGCGTCGAAGGAGCACGCGAGGAGCTCCTTGTAGAACACGATCACGAGCACGAGCACGAGCACCGTCGCGACCGCGAGAAAGAGAAGGTCGTCGCTCTGAACGACGGCGGGATTGCCGAAGAGGTAGCTCTTGAGCCCTGAAGCCTGGCTGCTGAGCTCCGGTCTCCGTGTGATCCAGCTGAGGAGCCACACCCCGACCGCGTAAAACGTGCTCAGCGTGATGCCGAGCGCAGCGTCTTCCTTCAGTCGCGAGCGTGCGACGATCGCGCGTGTGGCACCCGCGGCGAGCAGTCCTGCAGCGAGCGCGCCGAGGACGAGCGCGAGGTTGTCCTTCGTCCCCGCGAGGATGAATCCGAACGCCACGCCCGGGAGGACGGCGTGTCCGATCATGTCGCCGAAGAGCGCCATACGACGCAGCGTGACGAACGTCCCGAGGATGCCGCACGTCCCGCCCGCGAGAATCGCGCCGAGCACGGCGGATTGAATCGCCCCGGCGGCTTCACCGCGGCCGAGAAGATTCGAGACGAACTGGGCGCTCGCTTCGGCGATGAGCATCGTTCGTGAGCCTCAACTCTTGCCGCTGCGCGTGCCGCCGCGTGATGCACGGATCGCTTCACCGGCGTGCGAGAGGATCGTCAGGTGTCCGCCGTAGGTCTTACGCAGCAGGTCTTCGTTGAAGATCTCGGAGGTCGGACCGAAGGCGACGAGACGGCGGTTGAGGAGCAGAAGGTAGTCGAAGTACTCTTGCGCGGTCTGCAGGTCGTGATGGACGACGAGCACGGTGCGACCTTCTTTGCGCATGCGTTCGAGGAGCCCGACGATCGCCTTCTCGGTCGTCGCATCGACGCCTGCGAACGGCTCGTCCATGAGGTAGAGCCGACTCTCTTGCGCGAGCGCGCGTGCGAGAAAGATCCGCTGTTGCTGTCCGCCCGAGAGATTCGAGATCTGTCGATCTTCGAACGATGCCATGCCGACCTTGTCGAGCGCGGCGTCGACGATTCTCCGGTCTTCCTTCCCCGGGCGTCGAAAGAGGCCGAGGTGACCGTAGCGACCCATCTGAACGAGATCGCGTACCGTGATCGGGAAGTCCCAGTCGACCTCCTCCCGTTGAGGGACGTAGGCGACGTCGCGACGGCAGCGTGCGAGCGGACTGCCCCAGAACTTCACCCAACCCGAGGAGACACGCAGAAGGCCCATCACCGCTTTGAGCAGCGTCGACTTGCCGGCGCCGTTCGGGCCGATGATGCCGACACGGACGCCTTCGGGAATCTCGACGTCGACGTTCCAGACGACGGGCTTCTGGTTGTAGGAGACCGTCAGGTCGTGGATCTCGAGGGCCGGCGTCGTCATAGGCGCTTTTCGACGGCCGGAGTGGACGAACGCAACGCTTCGACGATCGTCGTCACGTTGTGCCGGAACATGCCGATGAACGTGTCGGCGCCAGATCCCTCCTCGCCGAGAGCGTCGCTGTAGAGCTCCGTGTCGCAGACCTTGCAGCCCGCGTCGGTCGAGACGCGCTCGACGGCGTCACGACGCACCGACGTCTCCGCGAAGATCACGGGGATCGCGTGTCTCTTGATGTACGCGACGGCGTCACTGATCTCGGCGAGGCCCGGCTCCGTGTCCGTGCTGATTCCTTGGAGGCCGCGTACCTCGAAGCCGTAGGCCTTGGCGAAGTAGCGGTACGCATCGTGGCTCGTGACGATGCGTCGCTGGTCGTTCGGGACCTTGGCGACCTCCGCGAGCGCCCACTGGTGCGTCTTTTCGAGCTCCGCCGCGAGCTTCGCGCCGGCGGCGCGATAATCCTCCGCGTGGTCGGGGTCAGCGACCGAGAGCGTCTCGACGATCTTTGCGACGACGGGTTTCCAGAGCTTCAGGTCGAACCAGATGTGAGGGTCCGGATACGCCGCGGCGGCCTCGCTCTTGAAGAGCTCGCTCGCGGGGACGGCCTCGCCGACGGCCGCGACGGTCTGGCCCGCTCGCTTCTCCTTCTCGAGTCGCGTGAGGAACTGAGCCATCTTTCCTTCGAGGTGGTGGCCGTGGTAGAGCACGACGTCACCCTCGACGAGGCTCTTCTGCGCGTCCCGCGTCAGGTCGAAGAGGTGCGGATCGACGCCCGGGCCCATCAAGGCCGTGATCTCGACGTGCTCGCCTCCAACGATCCGCGCGGCATCCGCGATCATGCCGGTCGTCGCGACGACCGAGAGCTTGCCGCTCCCGGGCCCCGAGCCCGATTCCCCGCAACCCGCCCCGAGGACGGTGAGGCCGCCGCAGAGGGCGGAAAGGCAGAAAGCGGTGGTCCAGAGAGGTGAGCGACTCGCCACGGTGATCGAGCTCCTGAATGGCTGTTACCCTGAGGTAACTTTTACGCCGAAAGAGACCGCTGTCAATGGAGGAGTGGGGGCACGGCTTGCCAGCCTCGTCGGCTAAAGGACGACCAGTCGATTCAAGTCCGCGCAGCGCTGCTGGTTACGGAGCGCGATCTTGAAGAAGCCGTCCTTGGTGGCTTGGGGGGCAGGAGAGATTCTCTGGAGGAAGAGCTTCCACTCGTTGGATCGCTCGTGATCGCCCAGGTACCCGTAAAAGGCGGCCAAGCGAGCGCTGAGAACCGCCTGGTTGAGGGTTTTATCCATGGATAGCGCGACGAACGAGGCGTTCTCGAGTTCGTGCAGTGCCTCGTCCATGTCGTCCGTCGACTCGAAGCACGCTGCGAGACCGAGCGAAACTTCGCCGCTCGTCAGGTCGTGACTGACGTTATTCTCGGCGCGTAGCTCGAGGAACAGTCGTCGCGCGACGTCGAATTCGGCGGTGTGGAGCCGCAGGCGGGCCTCCGTGCTCTTGCGGACAAGGAGCACGTACCGGACTTCCGGGTATTCCTGCAGAACCTTGTCCGAAACCCACGGCACCGTCAGGGGCGGGAAGTCCGTACCGGGCTCGATGGGTGCCTCCAGCACGGCGTTCTGGAAGCGATACGCCTCCAAGAGGAACTGACGAACCAGATTCGGAATTGACTCTTCGGCTTCCGGAATCAGCTCGAAAGCCTGGTCGAACAGCTCCCAGGCCTCTTCGGGGCGATCCTGGTGGGACCGGATATGCCCTTGAAGCGTTCGCGCGTGGAAGTGACGAACGCCCTCGAGTTCAGCGAATGACGCCTCGAGATCCGCCTTCTGCATGTAACGCTCCAGCCAACCATCTGGAAGGACTGAAGGATAGGAGGGCTTCGAGGAAGACATCGGAGTTCCAGAAGGAGGAGCCGAGTTGAAATGCGCTTGAGGGACTGAACTATACCTAATAGTTCGGGCTGCTGGCTTTTCCTGACTCTCTCATGGTACCGCGGAGGCTGGCCCCCAACAATGTGAATCGGGTGCAGATTGGATCGGTGCACTCCGCGAGACAACGCAAGTCTCATCGACGCCATCGTTTCGCGCGATCCGTCACGTCGGGGCGACCTCCAGCCGGCGCCAACGATCGCGTCTTTCCCCGAGATCCCCATGAAAGAAGGGACGACGTCGCGTACTCCTTTTCTTCTCAGTCGACCAAGAAAGAGAAGTGAGGAGACACATGTCGAACCCGGCGAAGATCGCAGTAGGCAACGCATCATCCGGCAACGGGGATTCGGGGAATCTCGGCCCTTTCGATCGTGACGCCCTGAAGAAGGAGATTCGGCTTCACGTCGAGGACCTCCTGAGGGACCTCGACAGCTCGAGGGACCTCGACAGCCCGAGGGACCTCGACAGCCCGAGGGACCTCGACAGCCCGAGGG
>CAYZGY010000201.1:0-11020 GCA_964478085.1 uncultured Planctomycetia bacterium | reverse complement strand
GGATCTGGGGGGATCCTGGCAGCATGGTTTTCGCCGCGTGGAATCCGCGGTGAGAGGAATGGCGCTTTTCGCGAGGTTTTTGCAGTCCCTGATCTGAGGGGGATAAGGTGAACGGTTCACTTCGAATCGCATTAGCCGACACAGATCGTGACATGTGCGACGCGCTTCGTTCCGTCCTGGGCGAGATGGGGCACGAGGTCGTCGGGGTCGCGTGGAGCGTTCCCGAGTTGCTCGAGCTGTCGCAAGCGAGCACTCCGGATTTGATCATCACCGACGTGCGTCTCAACGGTGCTGAAGCAGAAGATGGCGAGCGAGCGGAATCTCAAGCCGATCGAGATTGCTCGGATCGTCTTGACGGCGGACGAAGTATTCAGAAACGAATAGTCGTCCGTTTCGCGCCTACGACGAAACTTCCTGCAGCGTCTCCTCCTCCTCACTCGGCTCTTCCGGCTTCGAGTCGCCGGGCTTGAGGCGATTGAGGAGGCCGCTGCGGATGTAGCCGAGCGCCGGCCAGCACATGATCGCGGCGAGGGCGAGCCAACAGGCGGCCGCGACGCTGTACGTGAGGAGCAGCGAGACCTCCTGCTCAAGAAGGTAGTTGTGCAGCAGGTACGCCCCGACTCCTCCGACACCCGCGGCGACGACGCGCGTGAACGGGAAGTGGATTCTCTCGAGAGGGCGGCAGATAAACAGGCCCGAGAACGAGAACACGGCGAAGGTCATCACCGTCGCCCAAGCGGCGCCGGCCGGTCCGTGCTTCGGAATGAGAATCATGTTCGCGCCGATGTTGACGCCCGCGCCGAGGATCGCGGCGATCACGAGCCGACCCGTCTTCTTCGCAAGTCGCGCAGGAATCGTGAAAAACGTGTTCATGCTGAAGAACACGTAACCGATGCTAACGATTGGAATCACGGCCGCCGCCGGTTGATACTCGGCCGTCGCGACGATCGCGAGGATCGCCAGCAGGCCCTTGCCGGCGCCCTTGTCGACGATCGCGAGGATCGGCTCGACGCAGAGAGCGAGTCCGACCATGCAGAGGATCAACGCGTAGATCATCACCTCGAACACACGTGAGTAGATCTGTCGAGAGTCCTTCTGCGGGGCGATCTGATACACGACGACTTCCCAGATCGACAGAAAGGGCATCATGAAGAGCATGTAGACGCCCTGGGCGATCATGTAGCCGAGCGAGTAGATGCCGACGTCGTCCATCGACCGGTACTTGCGGAGCAGGTAGCGGTCGGCTTCGTGCATGACGACGCTGAGGAGCGAGGTCGCGATCAACGGCGCGCCGAACTTCCAGAGCTTCTTGAGGAGCGGGAAGGAGAACTCCGGCTTTCCGATCGACTTGATCAGGATCAGGATCAGCAGGACACCGTTCGCGCCGTTCGCGATGAGATTGCTCATCAGGACTCCCTCGACGCCCATCTTGCGATAGACGAGGAAGTAGAAGATGAGCCCGATGCTGAACACGAGGTGGAAGAAGCTCATCGCGACGAATGTCTTCGAGCGATGTCGAGCGCGGAGGTACGCGTTCGGGAGCATTCCGACCATCGAGAAGAACATGCTCGGCAGCAGGAACGAGATGTACGTCATGCGACGCTCGGACGTGATCTCCTCGCCGAGGAGAATCTTCGCGAGCGGCTCTCGCATCTGCCAGAGCGGCGTCAGGAAGATCACCGAGAACGCGAGCACGAAACCGAGGCCCGTCCACCAGACGACGCGACGCTCGTCCTCGTCTTCCGTCTCGAAGTGGTAACGCGAGACGGCCTCGGACATCGCGATGCCGAGGATGATCGAGCAGATCGTCGTCAGGAGATCGAGGATGGCGAGGCAGCCGTAGTCCGCACGAGAGAGATTGTGCGTGAAGATCGGGAGCATCGCGACCGACGCGATACGCTGAATGATCAGCCCGATCGCATAGATCGTCGAGTGTTTGGCGAGTTTGCGATAGAGCGGCTTCAACGCGCGTCGATCTCCGGGAAGGGCATCCTTTTGAGGGGCGCCGTCTGCGCGGAACGGACACCACGGGACGGTCTCTGCATCAAGTTCATCACTCATCGGGACTATCGACAGCCCGAAAGTGACGACTTGCGGCTTTTCCCCTGCATCGAGGATCACTTCAGAGTCCGCGGATCTTACCACCCGACCGGCGACGATGAAGCGCGCGTCGACACCGAAAAAGCAAACGCGGAAGTTGCAGTGGACCATCCACGCAAACTTCCGCGTCTGTCGTCGGGTGCTTTTCTTTGTGTTGTTCCAGTAATGCGAGCGCGACGGACTAGCAGATCGCGAGGTCGTCTTCGTTCGTGTCCTCCACGCAGGCACCGACGTCGGAGCCCGGGTCGACGCCGAGGAAGAGGAAGTTCACGCCGGCGAGCGCGTCGGAGATATCGAGCTGCCCGTCGTCGTTGACGTCGGCCGCGTCCTCGCAGGTGGTGGGTGGCCCGCCGAGGAAGAGGAAGGAGACGATGTAGACCGAGTCGGCGATGTCGACACGAGTGTCGTTGTTGGCGTCGCCACGGACGAAGCGTCGTTTGACAGGGTCGATGATCGTGATCGTCGCGGCCTCGGTCTGGGGGTGCGTCGCCCGGTAGTAGCCATCGAGGAGTCGCGTGAGCTCCGTTCGGATCGGAAACGAGTCCTCACCGAAGAGGTCACGGTCGGTTCCTCAAAGTCGTAATAGGCCTTGTCGCGTGTTCGGCCGTACCTCTCCGCAACGCTCGTACCGTCCGCACGGATTTTCGATCTGTTCGTGTAATTACTTTTCGCTTATCGTTTTAGGGGGTCGCACCGACGCCGACCCGAGGGTCGAGGGTTCTGTAAAGCTCGAATTGGCGCGAGTGCCCGATCGGGCACTCAGGAGGCTGGCATGGAAGTTCGTACCGAACGCTGGAAGACCCCTCCGCTCGGCCCGGGTGGCGAGGCCGACGTCCTCGAGGGCACGCGGTACTTCATCACTCTCGAACAGCGGAGCTTTCTCTTCTCGATCGTCGACGGCACGCCGAACGACGCGATGTTCGAAGGCGAGGTGGACGGTGAGGAGATCCGGAAGTTCTGGACGGTCTCGCATCCCCTGCCCGCGGAGTCCTCTCCGGTCGGCGAGCTCGCTCCGCTTCCGCGTGACGACAGTGTGCTGGCGAAGGTGCTCGAGTATCTGCAAGACGAGATCGGCGTCGAGCGTCTCAATCTCTACTCGGCTCGTGAAAGCCGGATCATCCTCGAGCACGTGTCGATCGCCGACGCCATCGGCGTCATCGGTTCCGCGAAGGAGGACGTGATTCTGCCACGCCTCGCCCTCGACGAGTTCCTCGAGGGGTCCGACGACATCGACCGGCGGCCCTGGGTCGTTCCTGGACATTGCATCTACCTCGTCCGCTACGACGGCGCGACGCAGACCTTCCTCACGCTTGAGGAAGTCGGTGAGTCGTGGGACGAGCTCTACGACGAGTCGCTCGAGAACCTCACGAGATTCATGCAGGAGCGCTCGACGGCGAACGGCGACGGACCGCCCGGCGAGGCGACGACGATGGAGATCGGCGGTCATGGAGCCGTCTCGTCGTTACCGCTCTTGCCGATCTTCGCTGACCTCTTGGTTCAGTACATCTCGGACGCCGAGTTCTTCGCGATTCCCGAGAAGGACACCTTTCTCGCGTTCAATCAGAGCGCGATCGATCGGGTCGCCGCGGCCGTGCAGAGCGGCTTTCGGTCAGCAAGGCATCCGGTCTCACCGCATGTCTATGCGGTGCGAGATGGAGAGATCGTGATCGAACGGCTTCAGAGCGTCGAGCCGGAGTAGTACTGCCGGGAGCTCGGCTCTGCCGGCACCCAAACTGAACTCGAGCGTAGCGGCGATCCAGTTCCTCCGGGTCGACGCGGAGATCGAGTCACTCGGTTGGTCGCCGCGTCGTGACGTCGTCTCAGACATCCGGCAGCCATCGGCACCAGAATCTCCCTCAACCCCCAGTCCGCGTGCTTCGTCGAGCCGGCCCTGCAGGAAGTGCGAGAAAGGGCTTGTCACGCGTGCTGTCGGTCGTCCGAATGTGTGCGGTCGCGTTTGGCTGCGTTCCAACTTACTTTCCGCGGGTCTTCGGATCGATTTCTCTCGGATTTCGCTCACGTCGAAGGTGCGAGATCGCGACCGGTTTTGACCGGCGCGAGCTGTGCGGGCAGACTCGCGATATGCCAAGGTGTCGCCGTTTTCGCAAGCGCGGATTCTGCGGCCTTAGAAAACGAAACGGAACTGTCGGAGCTCCAGCTACAGATTCTCGAGCTCCTGAACGTACCGACCGACGACTACGATGCTTGACGGGCCGTCTGGAAATTCGGGAGAAATCGACCCGAGGACTCGCGGAAAGCGAGTTCTCGAGAACGGGTCCGCTTCGAGTTCGACCCGGCATAAACGGGCGAGACCATCGATGCCACGTCGGAAGTCAGCGGGGTCGACGGCGACGAGGATGCGCATCTGCGGAGTGATCTGGATCATTTCAGCCCTCCGAGAACCTGTTGCGCGAAGGAGGCGAGCGCCGCGGGATCGAAAGTGTTGAGCTCGACACGGAGCTCGAGATCACCAGAGCCGTGAAGCTCCACGACGCAGTCGCTTTGCGGCGCGACGTTGGCGGCTCGAACCTCAACGAATCTCGCGCCGTCCCTTCTTGGCGAGTGCTTTCGTGGCGAGCACTTTCGTGGCGCCGAGCTACCGTTCTTCTCCTCGAGACGCCGCTTGACCGCCATGAAGTTGTGGGTTCCGGAATGTCTGAGGGGTGCGATTCCGGAAAGTCTGACACCATTCGTCGTCTGACGATGCCTCAGGTCGCGGCCGTGCGCAAGGACGCACAGGGTGTCGGCGCGATCTCGATTCGATTCGAAGACCACACAGACGCTGATAACCGCTCCTTCACGAACTGGATCGCGATTCGTCATGAAAGCGGCACGGCTGGACGGCTGCCGGTGTCGGCGCAGGTCGATCCGTTGCATGTCGCGCACGGGCTCTTGCGGGTCCAAGATGCACCGACGCTGCGAGGCGACGCGAATTTCGACGAAGTCGTCGATATCAGCGACGCGCGGACGATTCTCGGCTCGCTGTTCCTCGGCGAGGGAACGGTCGCGTGCGTGGAGGCAGCCGACTTCAACGAGGACGAGCGAATCAACGTGTCCGATGCGATCGGCGTACTCAACTACTTGTTGCGGGGCGGTCCCGGATCGTCCGTTCCTGAGGTGTACTGCGAGGGGTGATCGAGCGGGGTCCACGCATCGAGCTCGAGTCGTTCGATCACCGGTTCTTCGGGGCCGGCTTCTCTTTCGGCAAGTCCCCGACGACGAGCCTGAGGCCGGCGAAATTCGCCGGCGGGTCGCTCGCGCGAGCGCGCTTGTCCTTCGAGCGGATCGCCGAGCCGCCGACAGCGCGGACCTTGCCGTTCTTCGTCGTCGCGAGCTCGGCCGCGTTTCCTCCGACGTCGAAGATGAGCTTCGCCGCGTCGCCCTTGCCGAGCTTGCCCGGTGGCCGCGATCCCACCACCAGAAGAGCTGTCGACAGCGGCAGCTTCGCGATCTCTCCTGCTATCGCTCGTGCTTCGTTCGGCGGTGGCGCGTAGCCCGCCCACGCGTCGAGCGTGTTCTCGGAGGCACCGGAGGAAGCCGCGAGCTTCTCGAGCTCTTTCTCCGTCGGGAGACGCCAGGGGCGATCGGTCGTCTCGCGGAGCCACGCGAGGTACGCGTTCGCGTCCTCGATCGTCACGCCCGTTGCCGGATGGTTGCCCCAGGATCGAAGAGACTCGGGCACGGCACGTGCGAACGTGGCGTCGAAAGCCTGCCACTGAGCAACGGTAATCTCGAAGCGTGTCACCTCGACCTCACCGAAGGGAATCGTCTCGGGGACGAGGTGCCCCTCGTGGCGGACGCCGTAGCGCGATCCGACGCGCGGAAACTCGAGGTGTCTCTTGGCGACGTCCAGCGGAGATCCCTTCGGAACGACAGGTTCCGGCTTCGCGGTCTCGAACAGATGGCGATCGAGCCACGCGAGCTCCTCCACGAGCTTGCGCCGCTGATGGCTCAACTTTCGAAGCCCGTGCGCCGCGCTCGGAAAGAGGAGGAAGCGCACGGGAGCTTTGCCGACCGAGTGGAGCGCGCGGTACCACTCCCAGCCTTGGCTCGTCGGCACGGCGCGATCTTCGGTTCCGAAGAAGATAATCGTCGGAGTCGTGACGCGCTCCACCTCGAAGAGCGGCGACTTCCGAATGTAGACGTCGGGAATATCCCACGGCGGTCCCCCGAGGTAGAAGTCGTCGAAGACGCCGCCGAAGGCGCAGTTGCCGTAATCGCTCGTCCAGTTGACGTCACCGGCGCCGGGCGCACACGCTCGGAACTCGAAATCGAACTGCGGCGCGTAGAGATGTGCGTGAGTCAGACAGGCGACCGAGAGGATCGCCCCGTTTGACCATCCGACGAGTCCCATGCGCGTCTTGTCGACGAGGCCGCGATCGACGAGGTGCTGGACGCCCGCGAGGATGTCGTGGACCTCGAGCTCGTAGTAGCGTGCCTTGATCGACTCGCCGAACGCGAGGCCGTAGCCCGCGCTGCCGTGGTAGTTCGTCTTGAGAACGAAGGCGCCGCGTTGCGCGTACAGGTTCGGGCTGTTGCTCCACCGCTCGGAAAACTGGTCACGATCGGCGGAATGCGGCCCACCGTGCGTGATGACGACGAGCGGGTGACGCTTGCCCGGGCGGTAGTCGTGCGGGTAGTAGACGATGCCTTCGACCTCTTCATCGAGCGCGCCCTTCCAGCGCGTGATCTCCGTCTTGGCGATCATCTTCGTCTGGAAGCCGGCGTTCGGTCGGTAGATCTCCTTCGCCTTCTCGAGTGCTGCACCCTTCAGCGTCGCCGTGAAGACGTGATCCGGATCGGACGCCGTTCCGGTGACGTAGATCACGCGATCGTCCGCGCGTGCCTTGAGAAGCGAGAAGATGTTCTCCTTCGGATTTCCGACGAGGAGCTCGCGATGGAAGGAGCCGGAGGCGGTGCGTGTGAATCGGGCGAACTTGCGATGCACGCCGGCGGCGAGCCCGGCGATGAAGCCGTCCTGCGTCACGACGAGCCCGGCCCGTCCGAGTCCCGGCTCCCAGTCGATGTCGACATTCGTACGCGTTCCCGTCTCGGCGTTGAAGTGTGCGAGGTACTCGACCGCGGCGGAATCCTCTCCGTCGACCGACCCGTGCGGATAGCGAACGACGAATCCCTTCGAGTCGAGCTGCCAAGTCACGCGCATCGGCTTCGACTTGTGATCCGCGAAGAGCTCGCGAACCGTGCCCGTCGAAAGATCGCGCAGGAACCAGCGGGGCGGGTGGCGTCCTTCGGCCTCGAAGCTGGGGTCGACATCGTGCCAAGTGACGACGAAGCGCCCGTCGGGCGAGGCGGAGAAGCCCGCGAGGGAGGGCAAGTCCTCGTCCGTTGCGACGAGTCGCTCGAGCTTCTTCGAGTCGGGATCGAAAGAGAAGAGCGCGCTGCCCACGTCCGCGAGTTGCCGCGGATCTTCGACGACGATCGTGTCGTCCTTGTCTTTCTTGAGCTTGTGCTCTCGTCGTGTCAGCCCTTCGCGCGCGCGCACGAAGAATCTGCCGCTCTCGAGAAGCTGGAACGATCGCACGCCGTGCTCGATCGCCGTCAGTGCGCTCGGCTCCCCGCCACGAAGATCGAAGGTCCAGATTTGTGCTCCGCTCGGCGGCTTCGCTTCGGGTGAGCTTGCCTGTGGCTTGCGGTTCGAGAGGAAGTAGATCTTCGTGCCGTCCCCAGAAAACGTCGGCGCGCCGATCGAGGCGGTTCCTCGAGTCAAAGTTCGAGCCTTCGCGTCGCCTTCGGTGGCGAGATCGATGAGCACGAGCTCGGGGACGTGCGTGTCCGTCGCGCGGTTCGCCTTCCAGCGCACGAAGAGTGCCTTCGAGCCATCGGGAGAGAGCTGCCAAGACGTCGTGCGTTCTTGCATCACGATGTCGTCGACCGCCCAGGGACCCCGCTCTGTCCGGCCTTCTTGCCATCTTATAGCGTCAGTCTCGATCCACACTGCGCACGTAACGAGGGCCAGGACGGCCCGGACGGAACTTGTCCGATGTTCGGTCTGCATCGATCTCTCCTCGGTCATTCGGCACACATGATACGATAGAGATCGTATTTCGGTGCTTTGTTCTTGACCGGTCATCGGGCGGTCAGTACGAGTGATCTTCGCGTGGCTGATGGGTCGCCGCGCGCACTTTTTCGGGTGTCGAAGGCTCCCTCGGCGCAGAATTGGCGAGGAACCGACCGTGACGAATTCATGGTTCTCACGACGATTCCGGGTTCAGGCTCTCGTCTCGCCGCTCATCTTCCTGTGGGCGAGCGGAGCTGCCGGTAATGATCCGTGCGCCGACTGCGTTCGCGGGATCCTGCGCTGCGAGACGGGATCGGTCGCGGGCGAGCTGCGCGAGGGCGATTGCATCTGGGTCGACGATACGTTCTACGACGTCTGGTCGCTCGAGCTCACCGAGCCGACGCACGTGTCGATTCGGCTCACGGCGGATTTCAACACCTTCCTTTTCTTCACCGACTCCGCCTGCCAGACGATTCGTACGAACGACAACTGCAATCCCGATGAGCGTGACTCGGGCTCGTGCATCGAAGCCGACGTGCCACCGGGGTCGTACTTCGTGCTCACGAACGGGTTCAGCGAGGAAGATCATGGACCCTACACCCTGTCGATCGACTGCGGTCCGATCCGAACCTGCACCGACTGTCTCTCGGGCGAGATCGAGTGCGACGAGCCGATCGAGAGCGAGCTGACGAACCCTCCCTTCGACTGCGATCTCGGCGACGGCAGCCCACTCGAGATCTGGCAGCTCGATTTGGCCGAATCGGGGCGGGTCGTGATCGAGATGACCTCCGAGGAGATCGATCCCTTCCTCTACCTCTACGGCTCCGACTGCATCGCATTCGCCGCGAACAACAGCGCGGTGCCGCAGGTGGAGAATGCCCGAGTCATCGCCGATCTCGACGCGGGGACGTACTTCGTCGGAGCGAACGCGTTCCGGCGCGAAGGCACGTATCGACTCTCGGCGACGTGCTTCCCGGGCTTCGACTTCTGCACGGACTGCGTCGCCGGAGAGATCTCCTGTGAGAAACCGATCGCAGGGCTGCTTTCGGACGACGACTGCGCGTCTCGAGACAACGGTCAGCCGACCGATCTCTACACGCTCGATGTGACGAAGCCCGGGCGTTACACGTTCGAGCTTTCGTCGAAGGCTTTCGATCCCGTGCTCGAGCTTCTGAGTGCGAGCTGCGATCTCATCCAGTCGAACGATGACTGCACGCTCGACGACGAATCGACGTCGTGTCTCACGGTCGATCTGGCTCCGGGGCAGTACGCGGCCGGCGTACGTTCCGACGATCCACGAGAGTCGGGGGTCTACAACCTGCGCACGACGTGCGAGGTCGGATTCGAATACTGCGACGACTGCATCTCCGCACCGATATCCTGCGGCGACACACTCGACGGCGTGCTCTTCAAAGGATCGTGCACGACGCCGAGTGGTGGGGCGTACGTCGATCTCGTCCCGCTGACGCTCGCGGCGGACACGACGGTCCTGATCGAGATGACAGCGCGTCACCTCGACTCGTTCATCTGGCTGTACGATGAGAGCTGCGAAGCGATCGCCTCGCGCGACGACGGTGGTGACGGTAACGACGCGCGACTCCTCTTCGATCTTCCCGCGGGGAGCTACAAGATCGGCGCGTCGAGCGTGTCTCGGGACGAGGTCGGCGAGTACGAGCTTTCGCTCCGCTGCCCCGATCTGACGCTCTGTCGCGAGTGCGCGGACGACGAGCTTAGCTGTGGCCAAGACGTGAGCGGCGAGCTGACAGCGAAGGATTGCCCGACGACGGAAGAGCGTCCCTCCGATTCGTACACGCTTCACGTCGATACCTTGAGCACGTTCGAGATCGTGCTCTCGTCAGAGGCCTTCTCACCTTCGCTCGCGATCCGCGACGCGCTCTGCCAGACCGTCCGCAGCTCCGATGGCTGCGAGGAGGCGGCGGCGGGCGCGTGTCTTTCGCAGTTGATTCTCGATCCGGGGACGTACACCGTCGTCGTCTCGAGCACGGCCGCCGGTGAAGACGTGGGCGCCTACGAGCTTTCGGCGACCTGCAAGCCGCTCGACATTTGCGCGCACTGCGTCGCTGGGCCGATCGAATGCAACTCGGTGCGTGAGGAGAGCATCACGCCCGGTGATTGTCCGTTTCCCGATGGCACCTTCGTCGATGCGTGGAAACTCGAGATCGATCGCGTCGAGGTGGTGCTCATCGATCTCGAATCGAGCGACTTCGATCCCTTCCTCTTTCTCGTTGACGAGGACTGCAACCAGATCCTCGCGACCGACTCGTGCTCGATCGGTGGCCTGAATCGTGCGTGCATTCAGCGCTGGCTCGATCCCGGGACGTACTACATCGTTACGAAACCTGCGCAGGAAGGGTCCCGGGGGGATTACACACTCCGCGTCGACTGTCAGACTCCGACACAGCTCTGTGAGAACTGCGAAGTCTCGGCGATCGAGTGCAACGAGCCCGTGCGAGGGACGTTTCCGAGCGCCGAGGGGTGCACGAGTCCACGTGGCCGCCCCGTCGATCTCTACAGCTTCACGCTCGAGAGCGAGACCGACGTGAGGATCGGGCTCAACGCGCCGTTCGACACCTTTCTGCATCTCTTCGACGCGCAGTGCGAGCAGATCGCGTCGAACGACGACGGAGGAACCGGGTCGAACTCTCGCATCGAGACGCCGCTCGCCGCCGGCACCTACTTTGTCGGCGTCAGCAGTTTCGAGGTTCTCGCGATCGGCGATTTCGATCTCTTCGTCGTCTGTGATTCTGCATGGTTCGAGCGCGCTTGCGCGAAGGACTGCGTGCAGGGTACGGTCGCGTGCGCCGTGCCGCTCGAGACGACGTATCCGAAGTCGGAGTGCTGGAGTCCGCCCATCGCGCCCGTCGACCCCTACCCTTTCGC
>CAYZGY010000200.1:0-11034 GCA_964478085.1 uncultured Planctomycetia bacterium | reverse complement strand
AGAGTCAGTCCCGCGAAAAGGTCATCTGCGAGGTCGACGACATCGAGGGTGACGGCATCCGTGGAACGCCGCTTCTCTGGGTCGTCGCGAACGGAAGCGAGGTCAAGAAGGGCGATCTCATCGTCGAGCTCGACACCTCGGCCCACAACGAGCGCCTCGATCGACAGATCCTCGCCGTCCAGAAGGCCGAGTCGGAGCACATCCAGGCGCAGGCCAGGCTCGAGAACCAGGTGACGCAGAACCAGACGCTTCTCGCGGAGGCGAGCCTCAAGGTCCAGCTCGCGGAGCTCGAGCTCCAGCAGTTCGAGGACGAGAGTGGCGGAACGTTCCAGATCCAGGTCCAGGACGTCGAGCTGACGATCCAGGAGGCGCAGGCGTCGAAGCTCATCGAGGAGACGAACCTCGAGGGCGTCGAGCAGCTCTACTCTCTCGGCTATCGTTCGCAGGGCGAGCTCGCGCAGGCGCGACTCTCGGCGATGCGCGCTGAGCGCCAGTTGGCCTCGGCGATCGCGAAGAAGAAGGAGCTCGTCGCGTACGAGTACCAGAAGTCGAAGCTCCAGCTCACGGGACAGGTGGCCTCCGCGAAGCGCTCGCTCACGCAGGTCGAGCGCGACAACAAGGCGATCTTGACCCAGGTGAAGGCGCTCGCCGATGCCGCCGAGCGCGGTCTCAAGAAGGAGAAGGAGCGCCTGGCGCGTTACGAGAAGCAAGTCGAGAAGGGCAAGATCTACGCCCCGGCCGACGGTATGGCCGCATACGGCTCGAACCACGGTAAGTGGTACTACGACGAGATCCGCGTCGGCGCGACGATTCGCCCGCGTCAGGAGATTCTCTCGATCCCCGATCTCAAGCGCATGCAAGTGCGTCTCTTCGTCCACGAGTCCGTGCTCGACAAGGTGACGACGAGTCTGAAGGCCGTGATCACGGCGGAGGCGGTACCCGGTCAATCGTACACTGCCATGGTGAAGTCGGTCGCCGTTCTCGCGGACCAGGGGCGGCTCGCCGCTTCGGGAACGAAGGTCTACGAGACTGTGGTCGAGATCGACGACGAGGTCTTCGATCTCAAGCCCGGCATGTCGGCGAAGGTCGTGATCGGCGTCGCGGTTCTCGAGAACGTGATCAGCGTCCCCGTTCAGGCGATCGTGCAACGCGGCAAGAACACGTGGTGCTTCGCGCGGATCAACGGCAAGCTCGAGCGCCACGCCGTCGAGCTCGGCATGACGAACGACAAGTTCGTCGAAGTCAAAACGGGCATCCCCGAGGGCGCCGAGGTCGTGCTCAATCCCGACGCGATTCTCGAGGACAAGGACGGCGACGACCAGACCGAGATCTCGCCGGATTCGGGCGCCTCCGAGATTCCGCAGGCGGAGTCGCCGAAGGTCGACGGTGACAAGGAGCCTGCCAAGCAGGCCGGTGGTGCCGACGCACGGAAGTCCCGATCGGGGGGACCGGGCGGCGAGGGCCGAGCGCGACGCGGGGGCGAAGGCCGCTCGAGAGGCGGGGGCGAAGGTCGCAGAGGCGGCGGAGGCTCACCGCGACGTCCTGGCGGCGGTCGACCCGGTGGATCGAAGGGCGGCAACTGACCTTCGATGCGTCTCACCTCTCTCAAGCTGGCCATCCGGAACCTGCTGCTTCACAAGCTCCGCAGCTTCCTGACGATGCTCGGTACGATCCTCGGTGTCTCCTCCGTCATCGCGATGCTGGCGATCGGCGAAGGCTCGAAGCGCCACGCGGTCGAGCAGATTCGTCAGCTCGGTGCTGCGAACATCATCATTCGTAGCGTCAAGCCGAAGGGCGACGCGCCGATGCCGTCGCAGGACGACGAGGAGGGCGAAGGCGAAGAACGCGCGCGTGTCCTCGAGTACGGGCTTCTGCGCAAGGACTACGAACGACTGACGCACACGCTACCGACCGTGCGCCGCGCAGTACCGATCTCGCTGCAGCGTCGTGACGTCGAGCGTCGTGGTCGTCGGATTCAAAACGCTCGCATTCTCGGCGTCGAGCCAGCCTACCTCGAGGTCAAGAACCTCGACATCGCCCGCGGGCGATTCATCGTCGAGACCGACCTCTCGAAGACGGAGAACGTCGTCGTCCTCGGCGATGGTGCCGCGCGACTCCTCTTCAGCTACGAGGATCCGATCGGGCAGTCGATCTTCATCGGTGAAGGCGCCTACCGCGTCGTCGGTCTGCTCAAGTCGCAAGCGAGCGGCAGCGCGACACCGGGCGCGATCGACCAAGCCGACTTCAACAACGACATCTACATCCCGCTCACCTCGCTTCGTCGCCGATTCGGGGAAATCCAGGAGATCGGCACGGCTGGCGGACGCCTGCTCGAGCGCAACGAGATCAGCGAGATCACGCTGACCGTCTGGAACGAAGATCAGGTCAGCCAGACGGCGTCGATGGTGCGTCGACTGCTCGAGATGTCCCACGGCGACAAAAAGGACTTCGAGCTGCAAGTTCCGCTCGAGCTGCTCCAGCAAGCCGAGCGCGAAAAGCAGCTCTGGAACCTCGTCCTCGGCTCGATCGCCGGCATCTCGCTGCTCGTCGGCGGTATCGGCATCATGAACATCATGCTCGCGACCGTGACGGAGCGGACGCGCGAAATCGGTATTCGTCGGGCGCTCGGCGCCAAGCGCCGCGACATCACGTTCCAGTTCCTCGTCGAGACCATCGCGCTCTCGGCGACGGGCGGGCTGCTCGGCGTGATCCTCGGTGTCGGTATCCCGATGCTCGTGACGATGACGTCCGGAATCGAGACCGCGATCATATGGTGGTCCGCGCCGCTCGCGTTCGGAATCTCGGTTAGCACGGGAGTCATCTTCGGGATCTACCCCGCGCGGCGCGCCGCGATGATGGATCCGATCGAGGCCCTCCGGCACGAGTAGGCGAACGAGGGATGAATCGTCATGAGTGAGCGAGGCATCGTGCGCGAGCTGCTCCCGCCTCTCGCGCTCTTCCTGGCGCTCCTTTTCACGGTCGGAGGCTTCACGCTGCTCTGGCGGGGCGGACCCGAGACGCCGACCGAGCTGCACCGCGCTCGCATCGCCGGCGACGAAGACTTGGCAGAAGTGCTCGAAGCCGCCTACGCGAAGAAGAAGAACCGCCACACGACGCTCATCGTCTGCTCGTTCGTGCTCGCAGGCGTCTCGGCGGCGTCAGGCTACCTGGGCATGCGTCCGTCGGGCACCCGCTGAATCTCGACCCCTCAGGTCTCCCTCTTCCCCAACAAACTCGACGGCCCACGACGGACGCGAAGCGGCCGTCCTCGGCCAGTCGAGTCTCGCGGCGAGTCGCCGCGACGCGTCAGTCATCTCGGCGACGGGTCAAGATTGAAGAAGGTCATCATCCTTCGCGCTTACTCCTCCACGCGAGTGATTTCGTTGTCTCCCGGCTGTCGCGTCCCCGGCACGGGCTGATCGACGATGCGCTGGATGTCGTCCGAGATCCAGATTCCCTTCGGCAGGTCGCCGTACGTCGGACCCGCGTTCTCCGGATACTCGGTATTCGCGGCGGGCGTGAACGCTGAGTCGTTGATCGAAGGCCACATGCCCGTGTTGTCGAGGCTCATGCCTTCGAGGTCGAGCACGAGCTGCGCTCGGTCGACGATGTAGCCGATGCGCTGGTTCGCGACCGAGGTGAGCGCGCGACGCGAGGACTCCTGCGCGTCGAGTAGGTCCGTACCTCGGACGCCCTCGACACCCAGCGCGAGCTGGAGCTTGACGCTGATGACCTGCTCGGCAGCGAGTGCGGCCTGCGTCACGCTGATCGGGTACTGGATGCGCTGCTCCGCGAGCGTGCGAAGCGCGGAGCGCACCTCTTCCTTGATCGAGTCCTCGAGCTGCGTCAGGCCGCGTCGGCGCGACTGGTAGCTGATCAGAGCGCGTCGGTAGCCGTCCCGCTTGTCGCGTCGGTTGAGTGGCAGGTCGATCGAGAGGCTCGCGCGCCCGGTCGCGTTCTCGTCGTGGCAGTCGAAGGGCTTGTTCGTCTCGGTCGGGAGGGAGTAGCTCGCGCCGACATTGACGACGGAGCGCAACTCGTCCGCGGCGAGCTTGATCGCGCGCCAGCTGTCGCCGAGACGACCGCGCTCGTTCATCAGGTCGACGCGCTGCACGAGCGCGGTCTCGAGCGCGTCCTTCTCCACGATGTCGACGAGCGGGAGGCCGAGTCCCGCGTCCTCGAGCAGCTTCGCGCTGCGCTCCAGGAGCGTGTCGGCTTCGGCGAGCGTCTTCTGGAGCTTCTCGTCCGCCGAGGCGTCAGCGTCGTCGATGCCGCAGAGCGCGAAGAGCTCGGTGACGAAGGTGTCGAGGTCTCCGACGAGCAGTGTGCTGCTCGCCAGGAGCTGGTCGAGCCCTTCCTGCTCGTCCTTCTGAAGGACGTCCACGAGACCCTGCTGCGCTTGATCTTGACGGTCCTGGAGAGCCTTGGCACGCATCTCGGCGTCGGTGATTTGTTGCGCCTCTTTGCCGAGCGTCTTCGCGAGACCGATCTGGAGCCCCGCGAGCGTCAGGAGCGATTGGGCGAGCTCGTTCGTGCGGCTGAACTTGAGGACGAGTGGCGACCCTGCGCCCGCGTCGATCGTTCGCTGGAGATCACCCCGGTTGAGACGAGCCGACTCTTCCGCCGCGTCGACGCGCGCGCGATCGAGGAGCTGCTCGAGGTCCTCGGGCTGCTGCGTGTTCGGATCGAGGATCATGCGCAGGCGCAGCCATTCGAGAATGCGGTCGAGCAGATAGATCTGGCCGTTGAGCACGTCGCCGCGATCGGGGATACGTCGATTGCGGCGCTGGGAGACGAGGTTGCGCCAACGCCGGACGCGCTCACCGGCGACCTGGACCTCGTCGCGGAGCGTGAGCTCGTCGAGCTCGCGCAGGTCGATGTTGATCGGCGTCTCGGTCGGCAGGCCGAGCGTGAGCTTGAGGTTGTCGAGCGCGCGCTCGAGGTCGTTGCACGTCGAGATCAGCGAGCTTCGGCCCGACAGCATACCTTGCTCGAACTGGTCGATCTCGACCGGGTTCGGCGCGTTCTTGACGCCGCGGACACCTTCGGCGTTCGCCTGCTCGTACGTCCGCACGAGCGAGAAGTAGTTCTGCGACTCGATCTCGATGCTTCGATACGTGCGGAGGAGCGCGTAGTAGGACGACGCCAGGCGGACGAAGAACTCGCGGCGGAAGCGCGCAAAGTCACGCGCGGCATAGATGAGATCGCGCTCGCTCTGGACGAGCGACTCGAACTGCGCGTCCCACTGGAAGAGCTCCTGGTCGATCTGGAAGAAGAGCTCCGAGCCGATGCTCGTCGCCCAGCCATCCGGACCGTCGAAGGTGAGCACGATGTTGTTCGCGAAGCGTGCGAGGACGGTCGTGCCGAGAAACCAGGAGCGTTCGATCGTCGCTCCGGCGCCTGTCGGGATCGACACCGATTGTGTCGTCGCCCCGCCGCTCCGAGCGTGCGTGTAGTCGAGAGCCGTTCCGTTACCACTCGATGTGAAGTGGAGCGAGTAGTCAAACTGCTCGCGCGCGACCTCGAGCGCGGCGAGGTAGAGCGCTTCCTTCTCCGCTTGGTACTCACGGCTGTTGAGAAGGGCGAGGATGGCGATCTGCGGAAGGGACAGTCGGCGTGAGTCGTCACGGAGATTCTCGCCGGGCTGCTCCTCGTAGCGACGCTCGTACTCGCGCCGGACGCTCTCGAACTCGAACATGCGACGCAAGCTGGCCTCGGGAATCGCGTCCCAAGCGCTCTCGGGAATCGGCTGGAGCCGCAGGCCGATCGTCGACGTGCTCGGATCCTCGCCCTCGGTATTCTGTCGCGCTGTCAGCAGGTCGATCGTGCTCGTGTGCAGATCGGGCAGCTCGGGAATCTCGTACGCGAAGAGATACGGGCCTGGGTGGGGTAGCGACGGATCGTCGGGATCGCTCGGGTCGAAGAGACGCGAGGATTCCTTCGGATCGATCGTGAAGCCTTTGGGCACGTTCCAAGGCGTCGGGTCGAGCGAGTGCTGCAGCGTTCCGTAGGTCTGCGAGTCCGCGCTTTCGCGGTAGTCTTTCCGACGGCAAGCGCTGATCGAGAACGCGAGGGCGCAGACGAGCGCGAGCGAGAGGACTTGTGTGCTTCGCGTTGGCATGTCGAGGGGTCTCGGCGTGACCGTTCTCCGAGGCTCCGAGGAGCTCGAGGTGCGGCCGGGTCGGGAGTGAGAAGCTGAGCGGAGCATGCTAAACGGCTCTGGAGAACGGCGCAAGGCGCGCCGACGTTCGCCTTCCGGTAGGTGGCGATAACGAAACGAGGCTCCCGAGCTTGCTACGCTGCGCAGCAAACTCGGAAGCCTCGCGGGTTGTCAAAACTTGATTCGGATCCAGCTCAGCACCATCGAAACGCCGTGCTGGTTGGGGTGAATCGTACGCGATTCCTTCGCGATCGAGAGGGGGCTTCCCGAAAGCCCCCTGGACGGATCAGATCGTCTCATCTTCTCCGGGACGACGACGACGGCGCTCGCCGCCACCTTCGCCACCACGGCCACCACGACCACCACCGCGACGGAAACCGCCGCGGTCGCCACCACGGCCGCGGAAGCTGCCACGACGGAGAGCTTCGCGATCGAGCTCGAACGCGGCGCCCTTCATCTCGTCGAACTTCTTCTTCTGCTCGTCGGTGAGGACCTTGATCGCCGCTGCGTAGGTCTCCTTCTCGATCTTCCGCATCTTCTCAATGATCTCTTCGAATCCGCCGCGACCTCCGCGGTCGCCGCCACGACCCTCACCACCGCGGCCCTCACCACCGCGGCCCTCACCACCGCGACCCTCACCACCGCGAGCTCGTCCGCGACCACGGCCCTCACCGCCCTCGCCTCCACGACCGCGACCGCGACCCTCGCCGTCACCTTCGCCACCGCGACGTCCGCGACGGCCACGACGCTCTTCGCCGTCATCCTGCGGGAGGAGGTCTTCGTCAGGGCTGATTCCATCATCATCGCTGGGACGACGACGGCGGCGTTCGCCACCGTCCGAGTCGCCACCGTCCGAGCCGCCACCGGGGCGACGGCGCGAGCGACCTTCGCCACCGCGGCCGCCGCGATCACCACCACGACCGAAACCACGGCCGCCACCGCGGAGCTCGTTACGCTGCGCATCACCCTTCTCGATGATCTCGGTGATCTTCTTGACCTGCTCGTCCGAGAGCTTGAGCGCGGCGATGACGGGCTTCGAGATCAGGGCGCGGACACCCTGCTGCTGGAGCTCGATCTGGCCGAGGCGCTTCGACTGCGCCTCGTTGAGGATCGACGCGAGCTTCTTCGAGTACTCGGCGCGGATCTTCTCACGCTCCTTCGTGAAGATCTCGCGGATCTTGTCGCGATCGATCTCCTCGCCGCGCTCACGCAGCTTCGAGAAGATGCCGCGCTGGGCTTCGCTGTAGCCCTGGCCGAGCTCCGCGAGCTTCTTGGCCGAGTCTTCGTCGACCTTGAGCTCCTTCTGAACCTGCTCGACGCGGACGAGCGAGAGCTTGTCCATGCCGCCACGGCCGAAGCCGCGGAACTGCGCGAAGGTCGTCGAGGCGATGGAGCAACACGCGAGCGTCGCGACCGCCATCACGAGAGTCTTGCGGGAAAGGGTCATTCTGACGTTCTCCTGAAATGTCGCGAACCCGTCCGGGCTCGCTGAAAGGGGATTTTGTTTCTACGTGGGGAACGGGTCTCAAGATGCCGCCTGGTGTGTCGGGCGGCCAGCAGGAAGCTCGATAAACCCGCGAACTCGGGGTCGGTTGCGCCGAATCGGCCAGCAGCTCCCGAAATGCCGCGAGGGTGATTCGAGTCGATGGCGGTGGCCGTTCTGTAAGTCACGTCCATGCTGTGTTTTGTGGGGTTTTCTCGGTGCTCGGCGCATCTCTCTCGACCTTCGCCTCACTCCGTGGAGGCATCGAAGAGATCGCAAGGTCTCCCTCGCCACCCTCTGGTCGAAAAGCGCTCTCATGAAGAAGGTCGCCGTCGTGGGCTCTCTCGCCCTCGTTTTCCCCGGTGCTCTCGCCATCTGGTTCATCACCGACCATTTCGGCCGCGAGGTCGAGCGGGGTCCCGGGCGAGCCAACGAGTTGAAAACGGACGAGCGAGCCGCGTGATGTCTTCGCGAGGACGATGGGACGTGGCGCTCCTTTCGCTCGAGGTCATCGCCGTGGTCGTCCCCGCGATCGTGGCGTACGTCGACCGCGATCCGCACGAGCCGAGCTTTGGCGCACCGAGGATGGAGCCTGGACGCGGCTGAGCTACGACGATTCTCTCTGGCGGGAAATCGTCGACCCGCCCGTCTCCTACGGATACGAGGACGCCGCCGCCGAGACGCGTGCCTTCATCGCGAATCTCATCCAGGCGGAGCTCGAGATCGTCGACCTGGAGCCGGAGGTCGTCCCACGCAAGACCTGGCGATTCGATTCGGCGGAGCTCGCGCAGCGTCACGGGCTGCTTGCGAGGATCGTCAGGAGCGCTCGAGCTCTTCGCGACGACCGCGGGCTGAATCCTTGGTCGCGAGTGAAGGCGAGACGGAAGGATTGCGAGCGCAATCGACGTGTGTCGATCGACGACGCGGATACCCTCTGGCGAAACGCGATTCGCGCCATCGCGAGAGATGATTCTCCGTACGGTGGACTCGAGATTCAGCAGCAGGAAGGGCTGGTGCCTGTCGGAGAAGATCCCGGCTCGGGGCTTCAAGAGTTCGCTCACGCTCTCAGTGGCGATACCCCGAAGAGGGACTCGAAGGGGCGATTGGTCCTCACCGACGACACAGCGATCATTCTCGTGCTGCTCCCCGGTGGGGCGGCTCGCATCGGAAACGCGGCGCCGCCGGAGCTGGATCCGAAGAGCGGACTCGGAGACGAGAAGCCCGAGCATTCCGCCTCTCTCGATCCGTTCTTTCTTTCCGAGTACGAAATGACGCAGGCGCAATGGTCGCGTCTCTTCGGCACGACGCCGAGCCTGCTGAAGGCCGGCAAGCACGTCGGCCGCGTGATGGTGACGAGTCGGCATCCGGTGGAATCGATCAGCTACCAAGAGACCCAGGACGGGCTGCGACGCTTCTCCCTCGAGATTCCGACCGAGGTGCAGTGGGAGTACGCTTGTCGAGCGGGGACCACGAGTTCGTGGTGGTGCGGTGACGACTTGAAGTCTCTCCCGGGGCTCGCGAACTTCGCGGATATTCGTCTCCTCGAGTACGATGAACGCGAAGATGCTCAGGAGTCGCTCGACGATGGCTTCCCGGTTCACGCACCGATCGGAAGTCTCCGCCCGAACAGATTCGGACTCCACGAGTTCACGGGCAACGTCAGCGAGTGGGTGCGAGACTGGTACATCTCGTACGATGACGACCTCGTCTCACGGGAAGGTGCGCGGACGGGGCCGGCGGGTGAGAAGGACCTTCGCTTGACAGCCCGTTGAAGAAGTCGATTCGGCGTCCAAGCGGCCGATTCGTTCGAGCTCTTCGTCGCTGAAACCCGCCGATGCTCGAGCCGTGGGGGGATTCGACACGCTGCCCGTCCTGGGGCGGTCGACGGCACGATTGAAGGTCCGTCGTACGACCGTGAGACGGAGTCTCGGCGTGCGTCCGGCACGGTCGATCTTCGGCCGACCGGACACGAATCCTGAACACGATTCCTGACGACGACCGTCGAGTCGTGCTCAGCGGCGAATCAACAGGAACGCGTCGTAGGTCCGGAACGACTCGATCCGCGTGAAGCCGTGGCGATAGAAGTGTCGCGACAGGAATCTCAGGTCCTTGTGGACGAGACTTCGATCGTGGCGTTTCTCGCTCCGATCGAGCGGTCGCCGGAGGATGTCGCTCGACCCGAAGTGGCAGTTCGGAATCGAGACGAGCAGTCGTGCCTTCGGGCTCAGCCGTGGCATCAAATCCCGCAGGAGCTGCTCGCGATCGACGCTCGTGCACTGAAAGACACCGAGCGCGAGGACGAGATCGACCTCGGGCAGGTCGAGACGACCGAGGCGAGCGAGATCTTCGCAGAGGAACCGGAAGTTCGGACGCGGGTACCGTTCGCGGGCTGCCTCGATCGCGCTGGCCGCGGCGTCGATTCCGATGAACCGCGCGTCGCGATGCGTGGACGCATCGAACATCGCGAGCTCGCGTCCGTCGTTCGATCCGATGGAGAGGATCACCTCGCCGGGCGCGGGGCGTAGACGCGATGCCGCGTAGCACCAGTCGTCGAAGATCTCGGGCTCCTCGAGGCGATCGAAGGCGCGGTAGTCGGAGGAGTCTCCGTACTTCGCGTCGGCGTCCTCACCGCGCAGCGGAGTTTCGCGTTCGGTCTTCTCGAATCGAATCCAGAGGTAGTCCGGTGCGGCCCGATCTCCGATCGCGATCGGCGTGCGGGGGCGCGTCGGAAAGAGCCGCAAGAGCTCGAAGATCTGGCGGAGCGGGCGATAGTGAGCCTCGAGACCGTCGACCTCGTGACGTGAGCCCGGCCAGACGCTCGTGTCCGAGCAGGCATCGACGATGCGGTCGGGATCGAGTGTGACGAAGTGTCCGGTTCCACCGACCTCGAGGAGGCGGGCGGCGCGGTGGACGAATCGGCGCAGCGTTCGCAGATCGAGCGAGCTCGCCACGCCATCGAGCGCGACGGTCGGCCAGCTTTCGCCGAGCGGCAGAGCGTCGAACTCGGTCTCGAGCTCGACGGCGCGGCCCGCGAGGCCGAGCGACGGCGAGTCCGCGGTGGAGAATACGAGGCCGCTCTCGGAGAGGCCAAAGGGTCTCGAGCCCAGAGTTCGCAACGCTCGCGGGAGTTCGGGGAACAGATCGGACGACATCGGGAATCCTCTCGATTCGGCCGAATCTACCACAACCACCGCTCGCTGGCGGGGTTTGCTTCGTTTAGGATCCTTCCAGGTTCGCCAGCCCGTTGAAGGAGTCGATTCGGCGTTCAAGCGGCCGATTCGCCCGAGTTCTTCGTCGCTGAAACGGAGCCAATGCTCCACATTGGCTCCGTTTCACCTCCTCGATCTCGAACGAATCGTCTCGCTTGTCCACTCGAAGCACTTCTTCAACG
>CAYZGY010000199.1:0-11043 GCA_964478085.1 uncultured Planctomycetia bacterium | reverse complement strand
CGGACCTCGGCGCGCCCGACGACGCGGCGAGGATACGACCGACGGCGGTCATCGCAGCGCGACGGACGTCGATCTTGTTGTTCGTGTCCTCGAAGACGTGAGCGACCGTACCGACGTGTGCGGTGACCTGCAGGTGACCGAGGGCGCCGAGGCACGGGATACGGACCGAGTCGGGACGATTCGCGAGGACGCGGACGAGCGACTCCGTCGCCGAGGCGACGGGAAGCTCCGTGCGGACCGACGCGAGCGACTCGAGCGCGCGGGCGGCTTCGGAAGCGAGCTTCGTCGCGAGAGCCTTGCCGTCCTCCTTGCCCGCGAAGAGCGGGTTGATGACGGTCTCGCCGAGAGCGACGTGGTCGATGTTCGCCGCAACGACGATCACCTTGCGCTCTTCACTCTCGAGATCCTGCTTCGCCTGGTTCACGCGAGCGGGATCGACGGCGACGATCACCGGGACGTCGACCGTGCGGTAGTCCTTACGCAACTCCGTGACGATCGCGTTGATCGGCGCGCGCGCCTGCTCGACCGTCGCGTAACCGATCTCCTCGTCGAGGAAGACGATGTCCGGCGGCGACTTGCGCAGCGTGTGGAGGAGCTCCTCGACGTTCGAGTCGTGGAAGAGGCTCTCGATGTTGAGCTTGTCACGGAAGATCGCGTCGAAGCGATTCGCGAGGCGCTCGTTGCCCATTCCCTTGACGACCGTGCGGACGCCGCTGGTCTCGACGGCGTTCGCGAGGATGTCGATGACCTGCTGGCCGGCGTCGAAGTCGTCGGCCGGGTTCCAGTAGGCGAGGGTGATGGCCGCGGCCATGCGGACGAGGCGCGAGTTCTCATCCTCGAGAGCGCGGACGAGTGCCGACGGCACCACGCCCTTGAGCCGGATCGTCTGCGCTGCGCGGAGGAGCGTGGGGGCGACTTCCGAGCGACCGTCGAGCGCGCCCTGCTTAATCGCCGCGAAGAGAAGCGGCGACGGAGCCGAGAGGATGCGGTTGCGGAGGACGTAGTCGATGTAAGGCTTCTGCTGGGCGACGAGGGCCTTGATGTCCTCGTGACCATCCTGGGTCGCGTACCAAGCAGCGTTCTCGTCGTACTCGACGATGCGCGCGGCGTCGTTGCAGAGGTTGAGGACGCGAGCGGCCGCGTACTCGGCATCGAGGATCAGGGCCTCGGTGATGCACTGCTTCGCCATCTCTTCCGAGACCTGGAAGGGCAGCACCTTGACGCCGACGACGTTCTCGCCGTCGAGCTTGTAGACCATCGGCGAGTAGCGACGGGTGTCGAAGGGGTTGCGGTACGGGTTCAGGTAGAACTGGTTCGCCGTGCGGAGGAAGTAGAGCTTCGCGTCGTCGATCGGACCCGCGCTGCCATTGAGCTCGCCGATGTTCGCTTCGAACGCGCGACCGGCCTCGTCCTGCACCTCCTTGAGCTCGTCGGTCTGCTGCATCGCGCGCAGGTAACCGAGCGAGTAGGGGTGACGGAGCGAGCGGGCACCGAGGAGCGCCGCGACATTCGTGCGGATGCGACCGTTCGGGTGCTTGCAAGCCGCGACGAGCGGAGGCAGGGCGTCGGGACCGATGAGCACGATCCACGTCATCGCCTGAGCGCGACGATCGAGCTCGTTGTCACCGAGGTACGGGATCAGGTACGGAACGAGGTTCCGACCGATGCTCTTCGCGTAGAAGTGGCGATTGCGAATGACGACGGGATCCGTGTCCTCGCCTTCCATGACGGACTGGACCGCCGTCTTGGTCGCCTCGGCGTCGTCGCTTCGAGCGACTGCGGCCTGTGATCGCAGGCGCAGAATCTCGACACCGATACCGGCGAGGTTCGCGTCACCGCTCGTCAGAAGCTCGTAGACTTCCGCAGCTCCGACACCCTCGACGAACGCGAGGATCTGATCGTCGGAAGGATCGGCCGCGAGCGCCTTCTCGAAAGCGCTCCGCGCGGCGGTGTTATCACCTTCCTGGAATTTCTCGAAGCCCTCTTTGAGCAGCGACGAGGCATCGTCTTGCCCAAAACAGACCGTCGCCGAGGGCGCGATCAACGTCGCCGCAAACAGCGCCGCCACCATTCGTCCGCGCAGGTTGCGCAACACAGTACCCATCATGGTTTTGAAAACCTTTCTTGCTTCAATCGACACCGTCTTCGAACGGTTCCGGCCTTCGAAGAGCACCGGCGGATCACCCGGCTGAAGTCACCGCGAGACCACACGGTGAAAACCCCTCGAATTCTGGCGAGCGACTACCATAACCATTTCTCCGCGCGCTGGAAACGGCGCGCAAAACCCACACCCTCACGCAGGTGCACTGGAAACACCAACAAACGTGCACGCGGCGCGACTGTGCAGATACGGAGTCGCTGTACAGAGATACGTGGGAAGACCGGGATTACCGGAATCGAGAACGTGAATTATAGGCCCCCGCCGAGAAACGTGTCAAGGTTCGAGGATCGCAGCTCTGTTCCTGTAAGCGTACATGGAACAAACGATTAAAAAAACGGCCAGCGACTCTTTCCGAACGGACCCGAACGACCCTCCGGGGTCTGTGCTATACTCTTCCGACCTGATGACGCGCATCGCCTACTTCCAACCCGCGAGCGGCGCCAGTGGCGACATGATCCTCGGATCTCTCGTCGACGCCGGACTTTCCGTCGACGACCTGACGGCCGGGCTCGAGAGCCTCGGGGTCGATGGTTGGCGCTTCGAGGTCCGTCGCGTGATCCGCGGCGCCTTCGATTGTACCCGCTTGAAAGTCGTGCTCGAGGGGGAAGAGGGAACCGAGGTCGCCGAGGGACATCATCATCACGGTCACAGCCACGGTCACTCGCACGGCCACGGTCACTCCCACTCGCACGACCACGGTCAATCCCACAGCCACGAACATCCCCCCCACGAGCACGCGGACCACCGCTCCCTGAGCCACATCCTCGGCCTCATTGAGAAGAGCGGTCTCTCGGATCGGGTCAAGAAAGACGCGAGCGACGTGTTTCGCCGCATCGGGCACGCCGAAGCGAAATGCCACGGCGTCGACGTCGAGCACGTCCATTTCCACGAGGTCGGCGCTGTCGATTCGATCGTCGACATCGTCGGCTGCTGCCTCGCCTTCGAGCTCCTCGGCATCGACGAGGTCTGGTCGGCTCCGATCACGATCGGGACGGGCTTCGTCGACCGAGACCACGGCCGCATGCCTCTCCCGGCTCCCGCGACGGCCGAACTCGTCCGCGGCTTCCCCGTCGAGCATCGCGAGAGCGGCTACGAGCTCTGCACCCCCACCGGCGCGGCGGTCCTGACGACCTTGGCGAAGTCGTTAGGCCCCCATTGAGAGGCGCGGATCGAGGAGATAGGCTACGGCGCCGGCAACGACCGCCCCGGCGCGATCGCGAACATGCTGCGCGTGATGATCGCGACGAAGGAACTGGAGCAACCCGCGTCGACCTCCACCGCGCCTGCGAACCGCGACCAGGTCGTCCTTCTCGAGACGAACGTCGACGACATGAGCGGCGAGTGGATCGGCCACCTCTTCGAGCGCCTGCTCGAGGAAGGCGCGCTCGACGTCTGGCTGACGCCGATCCAGATGAAAAAGTCGCGACCGGGCCAGCAGATTTCCGTGCTCGCGAAAGCCGAGAACGAGCACGCGCTCACCGCGCTGCTCTTCGCAGAGAGCACGACGTTCGGCGTACGGCGCAGCGAGCTCGGCCGATGGATCCTCGACCGCGAGATCCGCGAGGTCGAGACGGAGTGGGGAACGGTGCGGGTGAAGGTGGGATCTTGCGACGGGGAAGAGGTCGTGGTGTCACCGGAATACGAAGATCTTCGCGAGGTTGCCAAGAGTTCGGGGAAGTCGCTACGCCACGCGCATCGGGACATCGTTCGGCGGTTGGCTCCTGATGAACTCCCATGACGACTCCTCACTCGGACGGACACGACCCTCACGGCTCCTCGAACGACACGATTCTGCTCGTTCGATCTGCCCAGAAGGGCGATTCGGAAGCTCTCGATTAACCTCTTCTCGCGTTTCGTTCCCGTGATTCGAGATATCGTCGCGCTCCGCATGGGTACGACCGAGCTCGCGTTCGCGTCACCCCGGAGGAACAGCTCGCCTTCCGCCTCGTCTTCGATCGTCACCTCACATTCGTCACGACGCGATACCGAGACTCCGAGGCGACCTCGAATCTCGTAGAGGTAGGTGCCTGGCACGACACGGGAATCGACGAAGCGCTCCCGATCACCGGGGATGTCCGTGAGAAGATCTCCGTCGCGATAGAGGAGAATCCTGTCGTACTCGACCGGAAGCCACCATTCGAGTCGCGCCACCGACGTGCCCTCCTCGTCCCCGAGACGATCTCCGTAACATGCGAAGTCGTTCGGTCGAGGAGCGACGAGGAAGCACTCTCGCGAATCGTTCGACCTGTCGAGATCCAGGGGATTCGGACTCACTGACGCGCGGAAGCGCACGGGATCATGTGGCACCTCGACCACGAACTCGAGTGTGTGACTGTCGCCAGGCCGCAAGATCGGGAGCGGCGCTGGAGTGCCCCCTTCTGATCTCCGGTGAGGACCGGAGGAAAGGTGAACTCGTCTTCGAATCAGCCGGGCGAAGAGACTTGACGGATGTGCCCTCGCAGCTCGAGGCCGAAGTCCGTGGCGACATCAACGTCGACGGGACGATCGGCCTCGCTGACGCCGTCTACCTCCTCCGTTGGAGCTACCTCGGCGGTTCGGCACCGCCCTGCCTGGACGCTGCGGACGTTAATGACGACGGTCAAGCTCGTGGAACGTCCGACGCCATCTTCCTGCTCACTTGGCGATACCTCGGCGGCTCGCCTCCCCCTTCGTCTGGCACGAACGAGTGCTCCTTGGATCCCACGCACGATCGGCTCGACTGCCTTTCCTACCCCCACTGCAGCTGAACGGTCCCGTAGCTCCGGCCATAAGAAAACCGCGGCCGAATGACCGCGGTTCTCGATTCTTCTCTTCGCTTCTCCATTCCAGCTTTCGGCGCCTCAGGAGAGCATTCGCTCACCGGAGCTCGGCTCAGGAAAGCAGTTCCGTCTGGAACTTCTTCAGCTGGTTCTTGAGTCGGAAAATGATCCGCGAGTGGAGCTGGCAGACGCGGGACTCGGAGAGATTGAGGGTCGCTCCGATCTCACGCATCGTCAGGTCCTCGTAGTAGTAGAGAAGGATGATCAGCCGCTCCTTTCGGCTGAGACCTCGAGAGATGAACTCGGTAATCTCCTTCTTCTTCATCTCGATATCTGGATCGATCCCCATATTGTCCTAGAGGAGGTCGATCTTCCGGAGTGATTTGGAGCCCTGGTCTTCCTTGGCTTTGTCCGTCAGGCTCACGATCGTGATGGCGCTGGCCTCACGAAGCATGCCTTCGAACTCTTGCAGGGAAATCTCCAGGCGTTCCGCCCTCTCGAGATCGGTCGGCGTACGGCCAAGCTCGACCTCGAGTCCCTTCCATGCTTGCTCGATCCGGTTCGACTTGTTGCGCACGATACGCGGGACCCAGTCGAGTGAACGAAGCTCGTCGAGGATCGCGCCACGGATTCGCGTTGTGCAATACGTTTCAAATTTCACACCACGTTCCGGGTCAAACCCATCGACTGCGTCCATCAGTCCGAAGATCCCCGCGCTCTGAAGATCCTCCAGCTCGATGTTCTGGGGGAGCTTCGCGAGAAGTCTTTCGGCGATGTACCTCACGAGCGGCAGGTACCGTTCGATGAGGTCATTGCGGAGCTTCGGACACTTGGTCCGCTTGTAGGTGCGCCAGAGTTCGGCGACTTCGGCCGGATCGACCTTTCTTCTGCGAGTCGTGATCACGCTCGACATCTCCTCACGTTGGAAAAGACCGTGAACGGATGTCATCGGTCCGTACATTTCGCGACTTGAGTGATTCTTTGGACATACCCATCCGTTTCTTAGGCAGAATCTCGCCGCGAATCGTGAAATCCAGGGACGTTACCGGAACCTCACGGAGGTCCCCTCTCACGAACCTCGAGTCGCTCGCTCGACGACATGGTCATCAGTCTCCTCTCGACAGCGCGACGAGCCGCTCACCGAAGCTGCTGGTACTGGAACGCTCCGGCACCTCCACTAGTCGGGTGGCCAGAGTCAGCACGCAATCGCTTGCGGGGCAGTGCGGATACTCGAGAACGAAAGGCCGGCGACGACGCACGGCCCGCCCCACCCGATCGTCCGCGAGGATGTAGCCGAGGTTCTCGACCTCGAGGTCGAGAAACCGCAGCGACACCTCTCGGATGCGGGCACAAACTTTTCCGGCTTCGAGCCGGTCGAACGCTTGATTGCAGACGAGGCCGATGCGGCCGTAGTCCTTCTCGCGCGAGACGGTCTTGATGAGCGCGTAACCGTCCGTCATCGCGGTCGGCTCGGGGGTCGTCACGACGATGACCTCATCCGCGGCAGCCGCGAAGTGGATGACGTTCCGCGTGATCCCGGCGCCCGTGTCGATCAGCACGAAATCGTGCGTGTACGTGAGCTGCTCGAAACAGTCGACGAGAGTCTCGCGTTGAGACTCGTCGAGATCCGAGACCGTGCGCACTCCGGCAGAACCGGCGAGAAGGCTGATCCCTCCGGGCGCCTCGGTCAACGAGTTGCGCAGCCCGACCTCTCCGAGGAGGACGTGACGCAGATCGAAACGTGGCTTGACGCCGAGAACGACGTCCGCGTTCGCGAGACCGATGTCGACGTCGACGACGACGACACGCTTCCCCATCTGAGCGAGGGCGATCGCGAGATTCGAGCAAACGTTCGTCTTGCCGACGCCGCCCTTCCCACTCGACACGGCGATCACGCGTGCGCGCCCTTCGGACGCTTCCATCAAGTTGCGAAGACCTTCCGCTTGATCCATGCTTCGATCCTCCTCAGCTCATCACCGGCTTGAGCACGAGGTCGACGAGACGGTCCGGGTCCGCAAGGACGATGTCCTTTGGTACATTCTGACCGTCCGTGACGAACGAGATCGGTCGGCCAATGTCCACGAGCGCGCCGAGAAGCGGTCCGAGTCGCACGCTCTCGTCGAGCTTCGTCAAGACGACGCGGTCGAATCCGACCGGATCGAATCGATCGGCGATGTTGCGAATCGTCGATGGCAGAGTCGTCGTCGAGAGAACGAGGTGGACTTCGGCTTCGGGAACGACAGCGAGGAACTCTCGGAGCTCCGTCATCTTGAGCTCGTCACGATGACTACGCCCCGCCGAGTCGATGTAGATCAGCTCGTCCCCGGCTTCACGCCGCGCGTCGATCGCCGTCTCGAGCTCCGCCGGATCCTTGACGACCTGAACCGGCACCTTGAAGATCTCGCCGTATTGCTTGAGCTGGTCGACCGCCCCGATGCGGAACGTATCGAGCGTGATGAGCCCGACCTTACGCTTCTGATGCACCTTCGCTCGGGAAGCGAGCTTGGCGATCGTCGTCGTCTTGCCGACGCCGGTCGGACCGATGAGCACGATGATGCGCGGTCCCTTCCCGATCGTCAGCGGCGGACTGGCCTTGAAGAGGCGCGAGAGCTGCGCGCGAACGATCGTCAGGACGGTGCTTCGATCCGGGTAACCGTTCGGGATCTTGAGCTTCGAGATATCACGCACGACGGCGTCCGCGATCCGCGGCTCGATCTCGTGACTGACGAGGAGCTCGTAGCACTCCTTGAGGAAGGGATGCGTGAATCCGCCGTGATCTCCGGAGCGCTCGAGGAGCACTTGGAGCTCGTCGCGCATCTGCCCGATGCTCTCCGAGAGCCGATTGTATTCGCCGTCGCCGTTCCCGTTTTCCGAGCGGGAAAGCGTCGAGACGATCGGAAGCGTCGATTTCGCCGGAGCAGCCGCGACGCGTCCGGCCGTCTCCTTGCGCAAGTTCTTGACGCGCGAGCGCGTGTCGGCGACGAAGACCTCGACCATCTTCTTTCCACCGACGCCCAACAATCCGCCGCGACGAAAGATCCTCGTGCCGAGAATCATCGCCTCGTTCCCGAATCGGGAGCGGATCTTCTTCAACGCTTCGTTCATCGTCCGAGCCTCGAAGCGTTCGAGCTGCTCGTTCATGACGTAAACTCCTCTTCGGCGACCGAGGACTACGCAGCCGATTCGAGGGTCACAGTGGCGTGAACCTCGAACGCGATGTCCTCAAAAACTTCTTCGTAAGCGAACACGGAAGCCTTGGTGGCTCTTCCACCGAGCAGCTTCCAAAGGTGACGTCGAACGCCACGAGCACAGAGCACCGTCGGAGGACAATCCTCGTCGCGGAGCGCTTGCAGCTCTTTTTCCGTCCTTCGGCAAATCAGGTCCGCGCTCGACGGATCGAGCACGAGAACCTCTCCCTCCTCAGTCTTCTCGATCGCGCGCATCAGCGTTTTCTCGAGAGCGGGATCGAGCAGCACGACGTGCAGCTTGCGATCGCGACCGAGATGCGATGTCGTGATCGAACGCGCGAGCGCGAAGCGAACCTCTTCAAGAGCCCGATCGTGGTCGAAACCACGGGAGGCGCAGTGCCCGAGATTTTCGAGAATCGTCTCGAGATCCCGAATCGACACGCCCTCCGAAAGGAGGTCCTGCAGCACCCGCTGAAGATCCCCGACCTTCACCGACTCGGGCACGAGATCCGAAACGAGCGCGGGTGACTGCTGCGCGAGGTCACCGAGCATCCGCGAGACCTCTTCGCGCGAGAGAAGCTCCTGCGCGTGCTCGCGACAAACGTGCTCGAGGTGCGCCGCGATCGCGCGGGTCGGCGACAAGATCTCCGCGCCGAACTCGCGCGCCTCGACGACCGCATCGTCGTCGACCCAGAGCCCCGTCCCGGTCTCGAACTCGACGCGCGAGTGAAACGGGAACGGCGGCTCGGCGTCGCTGACGAACGCCTCGTCGGCCGAGACTATCGCCAGGTAACCGTTGCGTACGGCCTTCCAGGACCCGAGCCGACTGCCACGGATCTTGATCGAGTACTCCGTCGAACGCACGGAGCGCGAATCGGAGACTTTGACCGTCGGGACGATGAGACCGAGATCGATCGCGAGCTTCTTTCGAATCGTCGCGAGCTGCTCGAGAAGGTCGCCGTCGCGCTCCTCGTCGAGTAGCGAGACGAGGCGATAGCCGATCTCGATCTCGAGCGTTTCGACTCGCAGGAGCGAACGGGCGTCGACTGAGGGCTTCTGTTTCGGCTCGGGCGCGGCGACCTCCGCCTCGTACTCCAGCAGCTCCTCGGCCTCGAGCCGCTCGCGACGGAGGATGACTGCGCAGACGAAACAGGCGCCCGAGGTCATCAAGATCGCCGCGATGGGCATCCCGGTCGGAATCAGCAGCCAAAGAAAAGTTCCCGCCGTGAAGAGGAGGCGGTCGTTCGAGAAAACTTGTCGGCCGAGGTCCTCACCGAGTCGCTGACTCGCCGCACTGCGCGTGACGAGAAGCGCGGCAGCGATCGAGATCATCAGCGCGGGCACTTGCGAGACGAGACCGTCGCCGATCGTCAGTCGACCGAAGACCGAGAGCGCCTCGCCGAAACCGAAGCCGTGGTACATCACGCCGATGCAGACACCACCGACGAGATTGACGCACATGATGAGGATACCCGCGATCGCATCACCGCGAACGAACTTGCTCGCCCCATCCATAGCGCCGTAGAAGTCCGCCTCACGAGAGACTTCCTGACGACGACCGCGAGCCGTGTTCTGATCGATGACCCCCGCCGACAGATCGCCGTCGATGCTCAGCTGCTTGCCGGGCATCGCGTCGAGCTGGAAGCGTGCCGCCACCTCGGACACGCGCGTCGCTCCTCGCGTGATCACGAGGAACTGAACGACGACGATGACCGTAAAGACGACGAGCCCGATGACGAGGTTGTCTCCGCCGACGAGACCGCCAAACGTCGCAACGACCTTGCCCGCGGCATCGGGCCCCTCGGCCGCGTTGCCGAGAATGAGACGCGTCGTCGCGATGTTGAGCGCCAGACGAAAGAACGTGATCACGAGCAGCAACGACGGAAAGACGCTGAACTCGAGCGGCTTCGAAACGTACGCGGCCGAAAGCAGCACCAGCAGCGACACCGTGACGTTGAATGTCAGCAGAGGGTCGACAATCAGCCCGGGCAGCGGCACGAGAATCACGAGAAGGATCGCGATCAGCCCGACGCCGAAGAGAAGGTCGGACTGTGACCGCGCGCGCTGCCAGAACTCGCTCAGCGAGAAGCCGCGGAGGCTCGGAGTTTGATTACTCAAGATCACCTCCTCGCGTTCTCATCTGGGCATTCTTGCGGAATCGACGAGCGAGGCGCGATCGAGCCTGCCGCGTGTGCGGCGGTGCCTGCTGCTGCGAGAGCTCCTCGAGGACTTCCTGGCGCGTCATCATCAGGTCTCGCTCGAGCAGCCATCGCTGAAGCGCCCAGTCGGCAGCTCCGAGAACGACGAGACCGAGACAGGTCATGACGGCTGCACCGCAGAGGACGTCGAAGCTCGTTCGCGCGACCTGAACCGTTGTGAGCTCGAAGATTCGAGCGGGCGACGCGACGTGGTTCGGCTCGAGCAGGCTCGTGAGCGTCCAAGTGAGAGCCAGACCGATCCACGCACATTTGAGGAGCGCGAAGGCGGCGCGTCCACTCGAACGCAACGAGAGGATTCCCGCGTCGCTGCCCTCCTCTCTGAATCGCTCCATCTTCGGCAAGACCTGACCTGGACGAAACTGCCAGCCGGTCTGCACGATCGAGAGAAGAATCGTCCCTGCTGTGACGATACCCGCGACGGGAAGAAAGACCGCCAAGACGACTCGACCGGCCTGCGTGAAAGCTTCCACCGCGCGCTCGCTGTCGAGCGCTTCGGTCGACAGAGCGCTCGCGAGAAACCCGCGAACTGCCTCGCGCACTCCGTCGAAGCTCGCCAGGCCGTACTCGCGCACCACGACGAGAATGAAGAACAGCGACGTCGCCGCGATCAAATCGCGACTGACGGCAACCTGACCGGATTCGCGCGCCTGCTTGCGCCGCGCTTCGGTAGGCTTCTCGGTTCTTTGATCTCTGTCGACGGACATTTTCGATTCACG
>CAYZGY010000198.1:0-11049 GCA_964478085.1 uncultured Planctomycetia bacterium | reverse complement strand
CCAGCCCTCACCGCGCAGCGTGCAGCAGGTTAGCTCGCCGAGTCCGAGTCGACGGGTATCGAGGTGGCACGCTCCGGCCATCGACTCGACGACCTCGACCGGGGCCGAGGAATCGAAAGACTGGCATTCGCGTGAAAGCGTGCCGACGACCTCTCCGTTCGCGTCGAACTGAAACGCGCCGACGGCGCCCGGGATCGTCATGACCTTCTCGAGAAGGTTTCCGTCGACGACTCCCGTGCTCGTGGTTGCCGTGCCGGAATCGGCCGACCCCACGACGTGAGGAGCCGTCTTCTTGAGGAACGCGAGCAGGTTCGTCGCCTTCGCGTCTCGCGGCGCGATTCGCAGGAGGTCGCGGAGGACCGCCCCCGCTTCCTCGAACTGCTCGAGACGCACGTGAGTCATCGCGAGGAGCAGAAGCGTGCGGTACTCGCCCGGGTTGAGCTCGAGAGCCTGGTTGAGCTGGGCGAGGGTCAGGCGACCGTATTTCTTGTTCTTCGAGTTCGAGAAGCGCTGGAAGAAAAGGCGCGCGAGTACGAGATAGATCTCCCAGTTGTCCGGAATCTGGCGCTGAGCCTCAAGCGTGCTCATGTAGGCGTTTTTCCAGTTACCGGACATTCGCAGGAGCTCGCACATGCGTACGAGATTCTGCGGAGAGGGCTTGACCTTTGCCTCTTGCGTCGCCGTTCGAAGCGCGTCCTGAGTCTTGAGCTTCTTGACCTGGTTGTAGAGCTTCTCGATCTTCGGACTGCCCGGGAAATGCGGGCGCGCTTTTCGCATCCAGCGAAACGCGACGTCCAGACGACCGGTGGCGAGAAGGTTCCGGGCAACCGCGAGCGATTCGTTCTCGCCGGGGTTCAGCTGATAGCGATCGTAGGCGGCCTTCAGCTTCTTACGGCGTCGAGGGCTTGAGGGATTCGAGAATAGACCAAGCATTCTTCTGACCCGAAACTACCCAGCGCTTACGCGCGGCACACCCAGAGCATCCCCCGTTTGGGAGACGTCAAAGAATAGGATGCGAAATCATGAGGTGCAAACTGCGTGCACGTTTTCGGTCCGTCGTGCGGACGCATGTACGCAAAACTACTTAGGACCCCAGCATTCAGTGCGACTCCACGGAGAAGCAGTACAGGTGTCCGTCGTCGGATCCCTGATAGAAATAGCCACCGTGAAGAAGTCCCTTGCTCGCGATGCCCTTGCGCGGTTGCTCCGTCGCACCCATCGTCTGATACGTCCACTCGAGGACTCCATCTTCGAGTCGCCAACAGAGGATGTACCCGTAACGCGAACCGACGTAGTAACAACGCTTGTCGATCGCTCCGACCGCGTCGATCGAACCGACTTGAATCTTCTCTTGGCTCGTCGTCAGCTTCTGAGCTTCCGACGTGATCTCACGACGCCAGCGCTCCGCGCCAGTCGAGAGCTCGATGCAGACGATTTCTTCGCTCGCCAGTGGGACGATCGCGACACCCGATTCGACCGAGATCGTCGGTGGGGCCGTCGGCGCCGAGGCCAGACTCGTCGCCCACTTGACCTTCTGCGACTTGAGATCAAACGCGCGAATCTCGCCGCTGGCGTAGCCGAGGTACGCGATCCCGCCGACGATCGTTCCGGGGTGAGCCAAGCCACTCTCGAGACGAATGTGTCTCTTTAGCTTGCCCTTCGGAAGGCTCGTGTGTGGATCGAGCTCGAGCAGATGGCCCTGGGCGAGGAAGCAGTACAGCGTGTCGCCGTCGAGCTGTGGAGCTCCCGCGAGCGGACC
The DNA here is from genome assembly GCA_964478085.1 of uncultured Planctomycetia bacterium. GTDB lineage: Bacteria > Planctomycetota > UBA8108 > UBA8108 > UBA8108 > CAYMLL01. The sequence goes on along the minus strand of CAYZGY010000198.1, from coordinate 9,290 downwards.
CGGCGACGCGTACGACCACTTGCGCTGTCCGGTCATCATGTCGACGCCGACGAGGAACTTGTCACCGCAGTTGAACGCGGTAACGCCGAGTGAGCTCGGTTCTGACGGAGCTCGCTTGATCGATTCGTTCGTGGTCGTCGCCTTGAGAACACTGCCTCGCGGTGTGCCCGTGCTCGCGTTGAGCAGGTAGACGTTGCCGTCGAACGAGCCGGCGCTGACGATGTTGTTCCAGAACGCGACGCCTCCCGAGATATCGAGGGGCACTTTGAAGCCCGGCCACTTCTTCTTGCCTTGGCGATTGAGACAGAAGATACGGCCGTCGCGATTTCCGAAGAAGAGGAGATGGTCGGCGCCGTATGGCGCACCGTCGATCGGCCCACCGCTGTCGAAGGCCCACGACGGGAGCTTCTCGAGACCGAAGTGTACCTTCCATTCCTTCGTCGGTCGGATCTGGATCGGCGTATCGCGATATCCCGGTCGCTCGAGCTTTCCGGCGATCAGGCGCCGCGGCGGAACGTCGACGACGACCGGCGTCTTTCCGAACTTCTGATGGCCGAAGACGAGTGTCGCGCCGGGCGGAGTCGACTCGATGAGGATGCCGATCTTCAAGCCGTCAGCCTCAGAGGACTGCGGGTAGGACTTGAGCAGATCGAGAGCGTGTCGATGGGCGCTTCCTAGGTCGTTGACCTTCCGTGCTTGCACAATCTGTGAAACGAGCCTCTCGGCACCACCGAGGTAGATGTTCACCTTGCCGAGAAGCGTCTGGATCCGCCCGAACTTGCTGGCGAACTCGCCCGTCAGCTGATTCTCGTATTGCTTCGCCTCGTAGATCGCGCCCGACAGGACATCCTTCGCTTCGATGTAGTTCCCCAGCTTGATCGCTCGCTCGGCCTTGTGCAGGGTCGTGCCGAGAATTCGCACGAGCTCGTTACGCGTGTTGTCGAGCTTGGCGCGGTGCGTCTTCTCTTCGCGATCGATCTGGTCGAAGAGCTCCGTCGCGACTTTCTTGCGAGTCGAGAAACGGTAGGCGTTGAGGAAGTCTTGAACCGTGTTTCGTGCGCGATCGAACTTCGTGTAGCGAGTCTGGACTCCGGTCGCTTCGCGGGTCAGCGCGTAAACGCGGCGAGAGTCCATCTCGACGAATCCGAAGTACGAAATGACTACGAGGAGGATTCCGATGACCACCGAGAGGACCGATAGCTTGACCAGATCGTTGGTGCTGATCTGGGCTCGCTTGGATTCTCCGGAGATCTTCCGAAGCGTCGCCTGCTCGGTCGGATCGATGCGAACGATGAGCTCGTACGTTTTCAGCTGTCGCTGAATGTCGCCGCCCTGGCCGTAGAGCTCGGCGACCGATTTGAGGCAGTCGACCGCGAGATCGTTCTGATTCGACGCCATCAAGAGATCGGCGAGCTCGTGGTAGATCGTCGTCTCTTCTGGGAAGTGGTTGAGTGCTCGCATGAGCACGTCAGCGCCGTCCTGGTAGCGCGAGTCGTTTTTGACCGTCTCGAGCAGCGAGCGAAGTGCGCCCATCGCTGCCGAGCGATCCCCCGCCAGTGCGTAGATGACGAAGATTTTCTCGTGCGCGAGCAGATTGTCCGGATCGAGACCGAGAATCTTTTGCGCGTAGCTCAGCGCCTTTTCGGACTCGCTCGACTCGAACTGGTCGACGAGTGCGAGGTAGTGCTCGATCAGCAGGTCGGGATGGTTACCGCCCTTCTCGAGCAGGAAGATGAGCTGGATGCGCGTTCGGACGTTCGTCTCGTCCTCGTCGAGGATACTGCGGTAGACGTCGATCGCTTCGAGGTTCTTGACGAGGCGGCGCAGCTTGTCCGCGAGGCTCTCTTTCTCGTTGAGCCTCAAGCGTCGGATGTAGCCGTGCGACTTGAGCTGGAAGAGAGCGTGGTAGACCTCGTAGCGCGAGAGGACAGACTCCGCGACGATGCGCTCGACACTGCGATCGCCCGTCAGCAGTTTGCACATCTCCTTGTAGGGGACCGCCGGCAACTCGATGTCCGCCGGGACGGTCGTGGGGAGGCCCTTCGAGACAGAGCAGTAAATCTCGTATCCGGTCGGGACCTCTTCCTCGATGCGCCGCCACTCGTCCTCGCGGCGAACGGCTTCCATCAGGACGCCGTTGACACTGAAGATCAGCAAGTTGCCGAGTCCGTCGGGATCGAAGAACTCGTGATCGTTGCAGTGCTGTCCCGCCGAGAACTCGTAGCGCAGGTCGCGTGCGGTGAGGACTTCGTAGATCGCCTCCTCGAACTGCTTGCGCAGGCAGTGCTCGACCTGCTCGGGCGTCACGACACGACGCTGGAGGAGGAAATCTCCGGGGAAGAGAGTCGTTGAGTTCCACGACGACATCGCGTTGTCGAACTGCTGCTCCGTGAGGATTCGCTCCTTGAGCAGAGTCGCGCGCAGGATCGTCAGATCCTCCGGAGAGGACATCAGTGGACGGATCCCGAGCTTCAGGATGCGGAACTTGCGCTTGATCGTTCCGCTATCGACAGACAGCACCCCTTCTTGACCGTTCAAGAACAGAGCTTGAACGATGTTCGAAATCGGGATTTGTTCTACGTCACCCTGAAACGTCACTTGACGCTCCTCAGAACTTTCCTGCCTCGGTCGCGCGCCTGAGCGCGAACTCGAGTCCACCGCGATCGATACTCGGAACTGCCACGAATATGCCCCCGTCTACTCCTCGCACCGTTTGATCAGAATACCGGTCATGTCGTCTTCGCGCGGACTGCCGTTCGCGAAGGTGAGGATCTTTTTCAAGATCGTGTCGAGCATCTCGCGAGCGGAAGCATCGGGGTTTGCTTGCGAGAGATCGAACAAAAGGCGTTCGCGCTCGTAGAACGCGCTTTTCTCGTTTCGACATTCGGCGAGGCCGTCCGTCACGAGCAGCAGGCAGTCGCCCGGCTCGAGAACGACGCTCGAGTTTTCGATGCCGATGTCGAAGATTCGACGATTGACCATGCCGAGCGCCATGCCCTTCGGCTCGAGAGTCGACTGGTGCCCGCGCGGGCGGAACACCATCGGAAACTCGTGCCCAGCGCGCGCGAAGTCGAAGGTTCCCGTCTCGAGGTCGAGCGTGCCGTAGAGGGCCGTGACGAAGGTCTTGCGGTCGAGGTCTCGATGGAGGTCCTCGTTGACCTGCGACAGAACCGCCGACGGCGTCGCGAAGCGCGGGTCGCACGCGCGGATGTTCAGCAGCTTCTTCGAGATGCCCATGACGAGCGCCGCGTCGATGCCGTGTCCCGAGACGTCGCCGATCGAGATGCCGAAGCGTCCGTCATCGAGCTCGACGAAGTCGAAGAAGTCACCGCCGACCTTTTCGTAGCTCTCGTACGCGAACGCGAACTCGTAACCGGGCGTGTTGGGCGCCTGCCGCGGGAGAAGGCTCTCGACGCACTCGGCCGCGGAGTCGAGCTGCTTGTCGAGGCTCTCGGTGCGCTCGAGGTCGACGTCCATCGAGTAGATCTTCTTGCCCTGCTCGATGCGGTCGCGCTTCGGCTTCTCTCTGCGCGCGTTAGTCGACAATCCGTCGCGCGTGCGCAGCTTCTCGGCGCGCGCGGCGCGGCGGTCTTCCTCCTGCGTATGCGGCATCGCGTCCTCGTCGTCGACGACCTGGAATTCGTCGCCGGCGCTGAAGAGCTTGAGCGCGTCGAGGAGGTCGCGCGGCGGTTTGCAGAGGAAGAACTGGAATCCTCGGTTCTCGCAGCGCGTCTTGAGCGAACGCAGGAGGCGCACACTTCTCACGTCGAACTTCGTCGCGGTGCGCGCCTTGGGGTCACGTCGGATCTCTCCGAACACGAACCCGATGTCGCCACGGCAGCGAAGTGCGATCTTTTCGATCTCTTCGCCTAACTCTGGACAGAAGATGCCCGAGACCTTGATGAGGAAAAGGTTGCCCTTCGCGCTCAGCTCGACGAGTGCGTCGTCGTACTCGAACAGAGTTCGCTTGACGCTGGCATCCTCGCCGGAGGTCTCGTGCGGATGAGTTGTGGTCGTCGCTACGGGATCAGACAAGTCTTCGAAATTCACTGCCATTCGGTTTTGGCGAAACCGCGAAAAACCGTGCTCTGGAACGGGAATTCGAGCGTTCTCACGCTCGGTGGCTCTCGCGAGTCTCCCCTGGACATCGCCCCAAGAAACCGCCCGTTGCCCGAAAGAGTATATTTCCGCGAGCGAAAGTTATCAAACTGCGATAACTCTCTGCGTTATCGGGTCTTGTCTTGCATCCGGTAAGCGGGACGCCCGACGTTCCGGTACGGTCTTTGCCCCACGTCAAGGAAGCTCCGGAGCGCTCGCTCGACTTGTGCGGCCTCGGGGCGACTGCTACCATGGACGCTGGCGCGGAAGGCCCTCATCCATCGCCGCGCGCCTCTTCGAACGCCTTGGAGAACGCACATCGTTATGCATGATCGCCCGCTTTCGCCGAGTCCTGATCACGAACGGCACCCTGATCAAGTAACGGGCGCGAAACCGAGTTCCGAATCGGAACAGCGGACGGAAGCCGAACAGGACCGTCCAGATCTTGGCGCTTCTGATCTGAACCCGGGGGAAGAGGACCAAGACGGTCGACAGGGCCGGGCGGAAGTCGACCAAAACAGTCGACCGAGCCAGGCGGCAGTCGCTCGAGTCGCGGAGGAGATGGGCCTCGAAGCGGTGGATCCAGAAGCCTCCGACGACGAACCGGAAGCCCGGCCGGCCGCTCTGGCGCGCAGCAGCGTTCTCGAGGCGCTCGTCCTCGTCCTACTCGCGCTCGTCCTCGCTCTCACTCTCAAGACCTACGTCGCCGAAGCCTACGAGATCAAGGGCCGCAGCATGGTGCCGACGTTCGCCAACGGCGAGCGGGTCGTCGTACTCAAGCTCTTCTATGAAATCGAGCGTGGCGACATCGTGATCTTCGCGTCGAACGAAGACGCTACCAAAGACCTGATCAAGCGCGTGGTGGCGCTCCCGGGAGAGCACATCCGTATCGAGGATGGGGAAGTGTTCGTCAACGGCGAGCCCGTCGACGAATCGTATCTCGGCGATTTTCGGGGCGGGCGGAACGAGTCCACGATTGAGGAAACTCTCGGTCCCGACGAGTATTACGTACTCGGGGACAATCGGGACGACAGTCACGACAGTCGTCGATTCGGCCCGATCTCGGCGTCGAAGCTCAAGGGCAAGGTCGTGATCCGCTGGTGGCCCTTCCACGGCGTCCAGACCTTCTGAGCTCGCGCGAGAGCGCCCGTCTCTGATCACCACCGAGGCTTGCCGGTTTCGGGGTGTACTGGTAACATGGCCTCTTGGCTGCACACGGTCTCGACAGCCGCGCCTCGATTCCTGCTGAGAAAGCCAAGTACTGATTTCAGTCTCTGTTCGGGCTGACTTCGAAAATGGCTCATTCGGCGGGAGGCGGGTTTCGGGAGGCGGAGTTTCCGCCGACGAACGCGGTCTTCCCGTGCGCCAACTCTCGAGAATACAGCTTTTTCGTGATCCGGCCGGGTCCATTTCCGTCGTCGATCGTTCGCGAGTGTCGATCGGCAGCGGAGTCCGTAAGAAGTGGTCCCGACCGTAGGAGAAATTCGGTCTTCGTTCCGTCGTGACGGTCCGCTCGAGGTCTTGAAGCCACTTCGAGCCGGTCACAGGCTGCCCGGTTTTGTTCGGGAGGGCCTGTCCCCGGAGGGTTGTGCTCCCCGGGGGACCGTGCGGCCCGATTCGCGAGGAACGACCCTCCAAATTCAGGAGTTTCCTGTGAACAGCAAGTCTGTCGGGCAGATCCTCAAAGCCATGGGGCTCGTCACGGACGATCAGATCGACAAGGCCCTCGAGTACGCCAAGAACGAGGACTGTCGCATCGGTGAGGCTTTCGTCAAGCTCAGCATCGTGCCGCAGGACAAGGTCAGCCGCGTTCTCGCGAAGCACTGGGGTGTCCCGTACGCCGACCTGAGCAAGGCGGATATCAAGAAAGAGATCATCCAGATGGTCCCGAAGGACGTCGCGATTGACAATGAGGTCATTCCCGTCGTCAAGAAGGACGGGACGCTCTTCGTCGCGATGGACGCCTTCGATTTCGGCGTTCTCGACAACTTGCGATTCATGCTCGGAACCTCGGTCGAGGCCGCGATCTCGACACCCGAGGACATTCAGGAAGCGCTCGATCACTACTACCGTCTCGACGGCGATTTCAGCGGAATCGCTGGTGAAGATGATGTCGAGACGCGCGTCGACGATTACGGCGGCGAGGACTCCGAGGCGAACGACGCGCCCGTCATCAAGTACGTGACGCAGCTCATCTCGAACGCGTTGAAGGAACGCGCGAGTGACATCCACGTCGAGCCTTTCGAAGAGCGCGTACGTATCCGCTACCGCATCGACGGTGTCTGCTTCGAGAAGGAGAGCCCGCCGAAGAAGCTGCAGGGCCCGATCCTCTCGCGTATCAAGATCATGTCGATGATGGATATGGCCGAGAAGCGTCGTACGCAGGACGGCCGTATCAAGATCCAGCTGCACGGCCGTGAAATCGACCTTCGCGTCTCGTCGCTGCCCGCGCGTCATGGCGAGAGCATCGTCATGCGAATCCTCGATAAGGAGAAGGGCCTCGTCGACCTCGAGGAGCTCGGTTTCCACGAGTCCGATCTCGATCGCTTCAACAAGATCATCAAACGTCCCAACGGTATCTTCCTCGTCACGGGACCGACGGGTTCCGGTAAGACGACGACGCTCTACGCGGCGCTCAAGACGCTCAACAAGCCCGACGTCAAGATCATCACGGCCGAGAACCCGATCGAGTACAACCTCGTCGGAATCAATCAGGCCGAGGTGCGCCACGAGATCGGACTGACGTTCCAGCGCATCCTGCGCGCCATGATGCGTCAGGCGCCGAACATCATTCTCGTCGGTGAGATTCGCGACCAGGAGACGGCCGACATCGCGATCCAGGCCGCGCTCACCGGTCACTTGGTTTTCTCGACACTGCACACGAACGACTCGCCGTCCGCGCTGACGCGACTGATCGATATGGGCGTCAAGCCGTTCCTCGTCGCGTCGGCGATCATGGCGATCATGGCGCAGCGACTCATCCGCCGCCTCTGTCTCGAGTGTCGGCAGCCGGGCGAGGCGAACGACACGGAGTTGCGTGCGGTCGGCCTGACCCCGCAAAGGGTCGCCGACACGGTGATCTACGAGCCCAACGGTTGCAACGTCTGCGGCGGCGGCGGCTACCGTGGTCGTCTCGGAGCCTACGAGCTCCTCGAGATGTCGCCAGACCTCCGCGAGATGGCCTTCCAGTGCAAGTCGTCGAGGGAGATCCGCGCGAAGGCGCGCTCGGAAGGAATGTCGACGCTTCAGGAAGACGCCGTTCGCAAGGTCATCTCGGGCCTGACGACCGTCGCGGAAGTGCTGCGTATTACGCACCGTGATGAATAAGAGCCGTAATGAATAAGAGCCGTGATGAGTGATCACGCAGGCCCCGCGACATCACCCTCAAGAAATCAAGCATACGAAGTTTTCGGAGAGACGCTGTGACCCACAAGCCACTCGGACAGATCCTCAAGGAGGCGGGGCTCGTCACGGAGTACGACATCCAGCAAGCCCTCGTCGAGCAGAAGGAGAAGGGCGGCGCGATCGGTCAGATCATGGTCAAGAATGGCATGATCACGGATGACGATCTCGGCAAGGCCCTCGCTCAGCAAGCGGGCATGGACTACGTCGAGCTCGAAAAGGCCGAGATTCCGCCGGAAGTGATCGAGCTCATCGAGCTCAACACGGTCGAGACGTTTCAGATCATGCCCGTCCACTTCGACGGCACGACGCTCTCGGTCGCTATCGCTGACCCTTCGAACTTGAGCGTCCTCGACGACCTGCGCTTCACTCTGCCGCACGTCCAGAACTTCAAGGCGCTCCTTTCGACCGAGGATGCGATCAAAGCGGCGATCTCGAACTATTACGGCACCGCTCATACCGACATGGGCGACATGCTCGATCAGTTCGGCGGCGACGGCGACTCCGGCGGTGGCGACGGCAAGGCCGTCGACTTGGCGAAGCTCGAGGCCGACGCGAACGCGGGCCCCGTCGTCAAGCTGCTCAACATGATCCTCCTGCAGGCGATCCGCGACCGCGCGGCGGATATCCACCTCGAGCCGTTCGCGCACGAGTTCAAGGTCCGTTACCGTGTCGATGGCGTGCTCTACGAGATGATGCCTCCGCCGATTCACCTGGCGCGTGCGGTCATTTCGCGTGTGAAGGTCATGTCGAACCTCGACATCGCCGAGACGCGTCTGCCGCAGGATGGACGTATCGAGCTCAACGTCGGTGGCAACCCGATCGATCTTCGTGTCTCGACGCTTCCGACGATGTTCGGCGAGAGCGTCGTCATGCGTATTCTCGACCGAACAAACCTGGCGCTCGATCTCGAAAAGCTCGGCTTCCGACCCGACGAGCTCGGAGCCTTCCGCAATCTCGTCGCAAAGCCGAACGGGATCATTCTCGTCACCGGCCCGACGGGATCCGGAAAGACGACGACGCTCTACTCCGTCTTGATGGAAGCCAACACGGTCGACGTCAAGATCATCACCACCGAGGATCCCGTCGAGTACGACCTCGAGGGTATCGTCCAGGTGCAGGTGAACGAGGAGATCGGGCTGACCTTCGCGGACTGTCTTCGCTCGATCCTGCGTCAGGATCCCGACAAGATTCTCGTCGGTGAGGTCCGCGATCTCGAGACGGCGCAGATCGCTGTCGAGGCGTCGCTCACGGGTCACATCGTGTACACGACCCTTCACACGAACGACGCGCCGTCGGCCGTCACTCGTATTCTCGACCTCGGTCTCGAGCCGTTCCTGATCTCGGCGACGCTCGAAGGCATCATCGCGCAGCGACTCTGTCGCCGGATTTGCACGCAGTGCAAGACGCCGTACGATCCGAGCGAGCAGGAGCTCTACGAGCTCGAGCTCACGGCCGCGTCGACCGAGGGCCGTCAGTTCTACTACGGCAAGGGCTGCAAGAACTGTAACGGCACGGGCTACAAGGGCCGCGTCGCGACCTTCGAGATGATGATCATGAACGATCGTCTGCGTGACATGATCATGAACTCGGCGAGTACGGCCGAGCTGCGAAACGCATCGCGTGAAGATGGAATGCGTACGCTACGCGATTCGGGACTGCTTCACATCTATGACGGTGTCTCGACGATCGAGGAGGTCGTGAAGGAGACGATCGCGACCGCGTAGCGATCCTATTCAGGGGGCTTTCGGGAAGCCCCCTCTCGATCGCTTCGCGATCGATTCACCCCA
>CAYZGY010000197.1:0-11051 GCA_964478085.1 uncultured Planctomycetia bacterium | reverse complement strand
ACGGCACCGGCGAGCGTGGCGTCGTCGACGGTTTCGACGGGGATCGAATCTGCGCGACGTTCCTCCTCGAGAGTCGCGACGACGGAAAGACCTGGGCCGCCCCGCGAGACATCACTCGTCAGGTCAAACGCGAGAAGGGCTGGACGAGCACCGCGAGCGGCCCCGGAGTCGCGATCGAGCTGCGCCGCGGCCCGCACAAGGGTCGCATCGTCGTCCCGAACAACCACGGCCCCTTCGGCCAGTGGCACAGCTACGCGTTCTACAGCGACGATGGCGGCGCGACGTGGAGGATCGGCGGAGACACACGCCGAATGATGAACGAGTGCCAAGTCGTCGAGCTCGAGGACGGCGCGCTTCTCCTCGACATGCGCAATCACGCCGAACGCGGCGTGCGCGCGTTCTCGATCAGTCGAGACGGCGGCGTGACGTGGAGCCCATCGAAGGATCACGCCCCGCTCGTCGGACCGCGCTGCCAGGCGAGCTTGATCCGCTACAGCGATCCACTCGACGGAGAGCCGAGCCGGCTGGTCTTCTCGAACCCGGCTTCGCCCTCGGGACGTCGAGCGATGACGGTCCGTCTCAGCCTCGACGAGGGACGGTCTTGGCCGCACGCGAAGACGATTCACGCGGGGCCTTCGGCATACTCGTGCCTGACGCGATTGCCCGACGGATCGATCGGTCTCCTCTACGAGGCCGGTGAGAAGTCTCCGTACGAGTCGGTCCGCTTCGTACGCGTTCCGCTCGAATGGCTCACGGGTAAGCCGTAGCGAAGAAGGAAATGGCAGCCTGCCGAGGTGTCGATCCCCGCTAGCGGGGGTTGGAATCCCACTCGATCGCCGGATCGCAGGCTGTGAGGTGTCGAAGAAGGAAAAGAGTCCCCGTGAGATAGAAAATGGTCGCGGTGGCTGTAGTGATCGTTGTAGATCACGTACGGAAGGCCGACTCCCCCGCCGTTCGACGTGAACGCGGCGTCGTCCTTCGAGAACGGAAAGGCAGCCTTCGGCAGAAGCGAGAGCCGATCCGACCTCGGCTTCGCGCCCGCGGAGCCGAGGAGATCGAGAGCTTCCGTCTTCCCGAGAGACGCCTTCCAGACACCCGCAGCGACGAGTTCCCACTCGGGAGAGGACTCGGAATGGAGTTCGGTACGAGCGATCAGCCAAGCTACGAGACACACACCTGCTCGAACCTTCGACGACTTCACAGTAGAGACTCCTTCACGAGACGCGTTTCGATCGATACGCTGAATCGACCGCTTCCACACAGAATAACGACGCAGAACACGCCATGTCGATTCGACGATCGCTCTCTTTCCTGGTTCTCTCGGTCTTGGTAGCGCCCCGTGCACAGGCCGAGGATTCGAAAAAGTTCACCCTGGATCCGGAGACGAAAGCTCTCTTCCTCGGCGACTCGATCACGCACGCGGGCCAATACATCACCTTCGTCGAGACGAATCTGCGTCTCGCGCATCCCGAAGCGAAGGTCGACCTGCTCAATCTCGGCCTGCCGAGCGAGACGACGAGTGGCCTGTCCGAGCCCGCGCACCCCTTCCCTCGACCAAACGTTCACGAGCGACTCGACCGAGCGCTCGCCAAGGTCCAGCCAAAGCTCGTCGTCGCGTGTTACGGCGTCAACGACGGTATCTACCACCCGTTCAGCGAGGAGCGCATCGACGCGTACAAGAAGGGCATCGGCAAGCTGATCGACAAAGTCGAGAAGGCCGGCGCGAAGCTCGTTCTGATGACGCCCCCACCCTTCGACCCGCTGCCGATGAAGCGCCAGAAGAAGCTCCGCGGCCGCGACGCGAAGGACTTCGCGTGGTTCGGGATTTACGCCAATTACGACGAGGAGGTCATGGCGAAGTACGCCGCGTGGATTCTCTCGCAGGAGAAGCGCGTCGACCTTGTCGTCGATCTGCGGACGCCCGTCCTCGCTTACGTCGAGGAGCGACGAAAGACGAACCCGAACTTCGCTCTCTCGGGCGACGGAATCCACCTCGACGCGGTCGGCCACCGCGTGCTCTCGCAAGCGGTCTCGAAGGCCTTGGGAATTCCGCAGCCACCACCCGCGACGGCCAAAATCGAGAACAAGCAGCCCGTCGAGGCGCGAGTCCGCTCGCCCGCCCCGAAGGAGCTCGTTCGCGCGATCCAGAAGCGTCAGCAACTTCGTCGAGATGCGTGGCTCAGTCACGTAGGACACAAGCGACCCGGCGTTCGCAAGGGCCTGCCGATCGATCAGGCAAAAGTGAGGGCCGCGAAACTCGACGCAGAGATTCGCAAGCTCGTCGCGGCTGCGAAGGCGAAGTAAGCCTCAGCAGCCCGACGTCGACTCTTCGCAACCGATCGCGCCGAGCTCAGACGCGTCGCCACACTCCTCGAACGGAGGCGGTGGCGCGTCGCCTTCGACGAAGAGAAACGCCAGCTCGAAGATCGCATCGCTGAGTCCGACCGCGCCGTCGCCGTTCGTGTCAGCCGCGTCGAGACAACCGGGGCGCGCTCCGCCGAGGAAGAGGTAGTTGAGCGTCTCGACGGGATCGGAGATGTCGATATTGCCGTCACCGTTCGCGTCACCACGTCGGAACTCGACCAGATCGAACGACGCGTTCCGAAGGAGCACAGCATCGCCGCCGCTCTCGTTCGTGACGACGATGTCGAGGTGGCCATCCTCGTCGAAGTCGGCCGCGACCGTGCCCCAGGGCCCATCGCCGACGGGAACGACCGCGACGAGATCGAAGTGCCCCGCGCCATCCCCCGAGAGTATCCTCAGCTCGTCTTCCTCCCAATCCGGCGCAATCACGTCGAGCGTGCCGTTCTCGTCGATGTCGACGATCGTCAGAGTGATCGCGCCGGATCCTACCCCGTGCCCCGCTTCGTCAGCTCCTCCTCCCTCCTCGCCCGGGGGTGCACGTGAGCTCTGAACCACAGAAAGACCTTCGTCGTGACTGACGACCATCTCGATGACACCGTCCGCGTCGACGTCGGCCGTGCCCACGAACGAAACGACTCCGAAGCCCTCGATCGTCTCGCTCTCGGGGAAACCGCCCGTGCCGTCTCCGTAGAGAACCGTGACCGTCTTCCCACGTGAGTCAGCGGAGATCACGTCCTGGTGACCGTCCGCGTCGACGTCAGCCAACTGAATCGCCGTCGGATTCATGCCGACCGTGTAACGTGCCGGCGTGGAAAACGTGCCGTCCCCCGCCCCGAATACGACCTGCACAGAGTTCGAGTCACGATTGACCCAAGCAAGGTCGAGAGACTCGTCCTCGTCGATGTGCGCCGCCGCGATACGCAACGCGAAGGACTCGGTCGGCATGCGCTGACCGACCTCGAAGTGACCCGCGCCGTCACCGAGAAAGACGAGGAACTCGTTGTTGAGAAAGCTGACGGTCGCGCCGTCGAGGTGTCCATCGCCGTTGAAATCGCCCATCGCGATCGACAACGGATGAGGGATGTCCGCCCCGGGCACGGGAATCGCGTCAAGCTCGGTGAATCGCCCCGTACCGTCACCCGAAAGGAGCGTCAGGTCGTGGCTGTGGTGATTCGTGATGAGGATGTCGAGGTGACCGTCCTCGTCGAAATCGGGAGCGACGACCGTCGCCGGGCAGATGCCGGCCGGAAGCGAGCTCGATTCGAAGCGAAGCGTCACCGGTTCGCCGCCAGCGATCGCGAGGCCTGCTGACGTCAGTACGAGAACGACGACGCCGAGAAAACGACGAGACATTTCGGACCCTCTCCGATCGGGCTGTCGGCTGCTCCTTGCCGTCGATTGTGCCGCGTCGCCCGACTCTCCGCAAGCTCGACGACGCGTTTCGAGGCTGTCGTGATTGCGAATTCGCGCGAACGTCGTAGGATACCTCTTTGCAAAAGAAAGCGCGGACGACCGGTGACGCAACTCTCCGACCTCTACGGACGGCCTCTCTCCCTCCTCACCGACCTGTACCAGCTGACCATGGCGTCGGCGTACCAGGCGAGTGGAATGGCCGAGCGGGAAGCGGTCTTTCACCTATTCTTTCGCAAGGAGCCCTTCGGCGGGTCCTACGCGATCGCCGGCGGCCTCGCGCACGTCATCGATTTTCTTCGTGATCTTCGTTTCGACGACGACGCGATCGCGTTTCTCGCGACGCTAGAAGGTAACGACTCGAAGCCGCTCTTCTCGGAGGATTTTCTCGAGTACCTGCGAGGGGTCGAGCTCACGCTCGATATCGACGCTGTCGAGGAAGGTCGCGTCGTGTTTGCCCACGAGCCTCTCGTGCGCGTGCGCGGTTCCTTGCTCCAATGCCAGATCGTCGAGACCGCCCTTCTGACGATCGTCAACTTCCAAACGCTCATCGCGACAAAAGCATCGCGCGTCTGTCGTGCGGCTCGCGGCGAGCCCGTGCTCGAGTTCGGGCTGCGGCGGGCGCAAGGAATCGACGGTGCGCTATCCGCAAGTCGTGCGGCCTACCTCGGCGGATGTGCGGCGACGTCGAACGTGCTCGCCAGCCAACTCTACGGCATTCCCGTCCGCGGGACGCACGCGCACTCGTGGGTGATGGCCTTCGGCGACGAGCTCGAGGCCTTTCGCGCCTACGCGGCGTCGCAGCCGAACAACTGCGTCTTTCTGGTCGACACCTTCGACACGATCGAAGGCGTCCACAACGCGATCGAAGTCGCGCTCGAGCTTCGAGAATCAGGACATGAGCTCGTCGGCGTCCGGCTCGACTCCGGCGATCTCGCCGACCTCAGCATCCGTACACGACGGCTCCTCGACGCGGCCGGCTTCAAGGACGCTGCGATCGTCGCGAGCAACGACCTCGACGACACGACGATTCGAGAGCTCAAGACCGCCGGCGCGAAGATCAGCGTCTGGGGCGTCGGAACGAAGCTCGTGACCGCATTCGATCAACCGGCGCTCGGCGGCGTCTACAAGTTAGGTGCCTTGAGGTCGGAAGACGGCGAGTGGGATCACCGCGTCAAGCTCTCCGACGACCTGATCAAGGTTTCGAATCCGGGCGTGCAACAAGTCCGGCGCTATTACGATCGACACGCCGCTCTTCTCGACGTGATCTACCTCGACGGTGCCGATCTGTCCGCGGGCTGCCGTACAGCCGAAGGCGTTCCGCTCGCGGGTGACAACGACTGCGAAGACTTGCTCGTCCCGATCTTTCGAGGCGGCTCGCAGACGTACGAATGCCCGTCTCTGGTGGTATCCCGCGAGCTCGCACGCAGCGACCTCGCTCGCTTTCCGGACTCGCTGCTCGACGGAGAGGTCTTCGCGGATTCTCCCGAACGCTACCGCGTCTCCCTCCACGAAGACCTCGACAGTCTCAAACGTCGACTCGTCGACGAACACCGACGGAGCTGAAGAGAGAAGATGGCCGAAGACTCTGCCCGAAAGGTCCTCCACCGTGGTCGCTGGCTCGAGCTCGTCGAGGAAGACGGCTGGGAGTTCGTCGACCGTCCGAATATCTCGGGCATCGTCGTCGTTCTGGCCGTAACCGACGAACGGAGCATCATTCTCGTCGAGCAGTTTCGCAAGCCTGTCGGACGCTCCGTCCTCGAGCTTCCGGCCGGACTCGCGGGGGACACTTCCGATGATCCGACCGAAACGCTCGCCGATGCAGCCAAGCGTGAGCTCCTCGAGGAGACAGGCTACGCCGCGACGGAGATGGAGTTCCTCACCCTCGGTCCGCCGTCTCCCGGCCTCTGCACCGAAGTCCTGACGTTCTTCCGCGCGACAGGCCTCCAGCGTGCGAGCGAAGGCGGCGGAGTCGACGGAGAGAACATCCGCGTCCACGAAGTTCCTCTCGATGGCATCGACGACTGGCTCGAAGAGATGGCACGGCAGGGCGCGCGCGGCGCTGCCTTGTTCTACCCGGGACTCTACTTCGCGCGCAGCTGGACGCGCTGAGCACCGGGCGGTAATCCGCTCTCTTCGCAACGGCACACGTCGATAACGCTTCGAGCTTCCTGCCACCGCAAGCTCGCGAGGCGACCGGCCGACGAAGTGAGTACGTAGTTCTTCCAAGCGAGAAGGACTGCGATCACATCGGATGGTCAGGGCCAGGATGAACGATCTCGGGAATCTACTCGTCCAGCTGCATATTCTGACGCCGGAGCAGCTCGAGACGGCCAACCTGCTGCGCAGCCTCGAAGGTGACGACAAGCCTTTGCAAGAGGTTCTCATCGAACAGAGCCTCATCACGCAAGAGAGCCTCTATCACGCACTCGAGATTTGCGGTGCGATCTCGGACGGCAAGATCGTCCGCAAGGCCGCCGGAGCCGGGCGCTCCGATACTGAAGAGAGCGGTTCGTATTCGCGCCCTTCGATCGCAGGGCCGGGATCCCCGCCACGTGCCGAGGGAGACGAAATTCCCCACGAGAGAAGCTCGAGCACAATCTCGTCCTCGACCTGATCGAGAGCTCCCGAGAAGGCGGCGCGTCGGCGCTTCACGTCACAGCCGGTGGAGTCCCCCGCGTACGTATCGCCGGCTCGCTGATCAAGTTCGAGATGGACGCGCTGTCGCCGAAACAGTGCTGGGAGCACATTACGGACATTCTGACCGACGATCAGTACGAGGAGTTCATCGAGAACAAGTCGATCGACTTCTGCGCCGAGTTCGGAGACGCCGGTCGTACGCGTGTGAACATCTTTCGTCACCGCAACGGCATCGCGGGCGCCTTTCGAATCATTCCGCAAGAGGTTCCCAAGATCGAGGAGCTCGGGCTTCCACCCCAAGTCGCGGACTTGATCAAGCACGAGCGCGGGCTCGTCCTCATCACCGGGCCGTCGGGTTGTGGAAAAACCACGACGCTCGCCTCGCTCATCCACCTGATCAACGAGACGACCAACGATCACGTCATCTCGCTCGAGGACCCGATCGAGTACGTCATTCCGAGCAAGCGCGGATTCATCACGCAGCGCGAGGTGCGCACGCACTCGAAGTCCTTCGCCAAGGCGCTCCACGCAGCGCTTCGCGAAGACCCGGACATCACCGTCGTCAGTGATCTGCTCGACCCGGAATCGGTCAGCACGGCGATCACGGCCGCGTAGACCGGTCACCTCGTGCTCGGAACTTGCCACACGAAAAACGTCCCGAGCACGATCCTGCGAATCCTCGATCAGTTCCCGGCCCACAAACGCGCTCACGTCCGCACGAAGCTCGCGAGCACCTTGCGGGCCGTCGTGTGTCAGGAAATCGACACCTTTCTCGACACGATGAACCAGCTCGGTGCGTCCGACCTCCACATCAAGTCGGGATTCACTCCGCGCTTTCGCGTCACGGGAGTTCTCGAGGAGTACGAAGGATTCGAGGCACTCTCGGCCCATGAAGTCCACCGCCTCGTCGGCGAGATTCTCCAGCGCGACCAGGAAGACCAGTTCGAGCTATCGCACGAAGTCGATTTCTCGTACGGAAGTGAGTCCTTGGGACGGTTCCGCGTCAACGACTTCAAGGAGTTCGGCGGCCCCGCGGCAGTCTTTCGTCGTATATCGGCCGAGGTTCCCTCGCTCGCCGAGCTCTCGCTTCCCGAGTCGATTCTGCAATTCGCGCACCTGCGCAGCGGACTCGTTCTCGTGACGGGTCCGACGGGATCGGGAAAGAGCACGACGCTCGCCGCTCTCATCGAGGTGATCAACACGACCTACTTTCGTCACATCATCACGCTCGAAGATCCGATCGAGTACGTGTTCGAGAGCAAGAAGTCGATCATCCATCAACGCGGCCTTCACCACGAGATGGACGCGCTCGTCTTCGGCACGCTGCACACGAACGGAGCCGGTGAGACGATCGACCGAATCTCGGACGCGTTCGATGGCGAGGAGCAGGCACAAATTCGCGCGATGCTCTCCCAGTCGCTCAAGGGCGTGATTTCGCAGGTCCTCGTTCCTTGCGTGGACGGAGAGAGTCGCGTCCCGGCGACCGAGGTGCTCGTCGGAATCCCGGCGGTCTCGAACATCATTCGAGAAGGCAAGACGAAGGACCTCGGCAACGTGCTGCAGACGGGCCGCAAGTACGGCATGCACTCGCTCGACGACATGCTCGAGCAGCTCGTCCGCGAGCGACGCGTCAACGCAGAAGACGCGCTCGCCTACTCGCACAACAAGCCACGCTTCGAGCGCATGCTGGCGCGAACGAAAGCGTAGTGCGGTCTACTTCGGATTCGCGCCGAGACTACCGAGGTAGGCCATCAAATCGCGAATCTCGTCGAAGGTCAGGCGTGCGAGGAGGCGCTCCGGCATCAGAGATGTTTCCTGAGGCGCGATGAAGAGCACGTCCTTGCGTGCGAAGCGATGGACGTTCTCCTGATCGACGAGCGTCACCGAGTCGTCGGTCTCCTCGGTGATGAAACCCGTCTTCGGAACGCCACCGCGCACCTGAACGACCTTCGCCTTGAATCGATCGGCGACTTCATTGGACGGGAAGACGATCGCATCGGCGACCTGTTCGGGGCGCAAGCGTGTCGTCACTCCGGCGAGCTCGGGACCGAAGATGCTCGCTCCCTTCTTTCTCGTCGCGCCACCGTGACAAGTCGCGCAGAGAGCCCTTTCGTAGACGGCCGCACCTTTCTTCGCGTCGCCGCCGCCCACCGCATCGCTCAAGAGGAACTTGCGGAGCTCGTCGTTGCTCTTCTCGGAGATACGCAGCGCGCCGATCGGCTGGAACTTCTTGCCGAAGGCATCCGCGTACCACGTGACCCAGTAGATCGCCCCCTCGCGCCACTCCCCCTCCGGTGGAGCCTTGCGAATGTCCGCCTTCGGATTGTAATTGTCGGGCTTCGTTCCCGAACGACTCACGAGAAGCCGCTGCGCTGCATGAAAACGACCGCGGTGATCTCGCAATCGCGTGATGACGCGACGCGCGAGCTCATCGCCGAGCTTCCCGGAGACCCGCGCGAGCGCCATGGCACACTCGCGGAAGACGTCGTCGTTTCCATGGTCGAGTCCTTCGACGAGCACCTCGGTGCTCGCGCTCGATTCGTCCTGCGCGGCCAATGCTCGCAGGATCGCCACGCGCTCGCCATCGGAGCTGGCGGTCAGAAACTCGTCGCGCAGAAGCGCCGCGATCTCCTTCGAACGAACGCGGCGAAAAAACTCGAGCACACGACGGCGCTCGCCGGGAGCCTCGGCCTTCGTGCGGTAAAGCCCGACGAGAACCGCGGGCGCCGTCGGGATCTTCGCGATCTGATCGAGCGCTGCACGCCCGACGATGCTCTCGAAGCGGATACTCGAGACACGACTCGTGAAGGCCTCTGCGTGTCGCGAGACGAATCGCTGGACGACAGTGCGCCAGAAGTGCGGAAACTGACGTCCCTTGCCACCGAACTGAGCGAACCAGCCCTCCTGCGTCGAGAGGAACCACTCGACCGCGAGCTCTCGATGCTTCGACGACCAGCCGTTCGAGATCTTCGCGAGACACTGAGCGAGGTGAAAGGCCTCGACGTGATCCTTCTCCTTCGTCAATACCTCGGTGAGGAGATCGAAACCCGCGCCGACGTCGTAATCGCCGATGAGACGCGCGGCCTCTCGGCGTAGACGAATGTCGTCGTGCAGCAAAGTCTCGAGGAGGTGCTTCTCGACACGGCGACGCAGAGCTTCGTCTTCTTTGACCTCACCGCGGAAGAGGCCGAGGACGCGAAGCAGATCGAGCCGGTTCTCGAGGTGGCTGCTTCCACCGATTTCGGAGAGAAGCGCCGCGAGCGCCGGACGTGCGAGCTTGCCATCGGCGCGCTCTCGTCGCAGGACGGTCGCCACGAGACCGCGCAGGCGAGCCTGAGGACTCGACTGCGAGAGCACGAGAGGAAGGAACGCTTCGGTCTTCGCGTGGCTCAAGACGATCATCGCGGCGTATCGCTCGAGTCGGTCGTCGGCATTCAAATGCTCGGCGACCTGCTTGAGCGCTCCCTGCGGCAACTCGAAACGCGTCAGCGCCTCGAGGGCTCGCCGACGGACGAACGCGTCCCGATCCTTCAGGGAACGCGTGAGTAGAGCTTCGGCGTCTCGCCCTCCACCGCGCAACCCGAGAAGCCATGTCGCCTGCGAGCGGATCTCCCACGAACTGTCCTTCGTGAGAGCGGCGAGGAAACCCTCGGGCAAGTCACGGAAGCTGGGCGCGACGAGGCGCAGGGCACGCAGCCGCCGACGGACGGGCTTGTCCTTCTCGAGAACGAACGCACGCACGTGCTCTGCGGCGTCGCCTTCGATTCTGGCAAGGACACCTTCCTCCTCGAGACGGCTCCATTCCGACGCAGGCTGGCGAATCGAGACGAGCGCGTCGACCAGCGACTTTCCTGCGGCCGGCTTGCGGTCGACCTTCGGAGCGATCGCCGGTGCACCGTCTTTCGAGAGCTTCTTGTCCGGATCGAAGAAGACGCGCCAGACGCCTTGGTTGTGGTCCGAGAGAAAGATGCTTCCGTCCGGCGCGACAGCGACGTCGACGAGCGCGAATTGGATCCGTTGCCCCTTCGCGGTCTTCGCGCCGGGACGTGGCTCCGCGAAGACTTCCGACTTCGCCTTCCAACCCGCGCCTGAGCGCTCGAGGGCGAACGAGTAGAGACGACCGACGGCGTTGTACCCGCCCGTCGTCGCGGACTTGGTCATGTAGTCGCAGACGAGGTAGTTGTCGCGATACTTCGCAGGGAACTGATCGTGCTCGTAGAACAGCCCCCAATTCGGCGAGCCACGACCGACGTCGAGGATTCCCGGCACGTTGTCGATGTAGTACGGAGGGTACGCGCCGACACCCTTCCAACCCTGATCACCACCGCGCAGCCAGTGATGCACGCGAATCGGACGCCACCAGGGAAGCTCGACGTGCCACTCCATGTCGCTGTCGAAGCTGAAGAGCTCGGCGAGGTAGTTCATGCCGACGTTGGGCGAGTTGCGACCACCGGTGCCGACGCACTCCCAGCGCTTGCCATCCGGGGAGATGCGAAAGACGGAACAATCACGTTCGAAGAGAGCCGGCGAGGACTTCTCCGTAATATGCCGACGATCTCGCGCCCCGCCGCCGTCTCCCGTGATGAAGTAGACGTAGCCGTCGACCCCACGCAGCACCGTGTGGGCATCGTGATCGG
>CAYZGY010000196.1:6758-11082 GCA_964478085.1 uncultured Planctomycetia bacterium | reverse complement strand
TTCGCTGCGCTGCGATCGATTCACCCCGACCAGCAAGGGGGATCGGGCGCGGAGGGCGTTGGTTGCCCGTGTTGGTTGCCCGTGTTGGTTGCCCGTGTTGGTTGTCAAGTGCCCGTTTGCAGCTTGCCGTAGCGCTTGAGGACGGCTGCGTAGTCGATTCCTAAGCGGTCGAGGTCTGCCTCGTCGAGCTCGCGCCATTCCCCGGGCGGTAGATCGGCGAGAAGCAGCTCTCCGATGCGCAGTCGGGTGAGCTCGAGCACTTCGTGTCCGACGATGCTGAACATGCGTCGGACTTGTCGCTTCTTTCCTTCGTGAAGGACGATGCGCACGAGGGTGTCACGTCCTTTCGGTTCGACGTGTGTGACGCGCGCGGGCGCCGTGCGGTGCCCTTCGATCGTCACGCCGCGTTCGAGTCGTTCGAGCGACTTGTGCGCGGGACGTCGTTGGACGAGGGCTTCGTACTCCTTCTCGGTCTCGAAGCTCGGGTGGGTGATGCGGTGGTTGAGGTCGCCGACGTTCGTCAGGAGGAGTAGCCCGCGCGTGTCCTGATCGAGCCGGCCGACAGGGAGCACTCCCGCGTCACGCAAGCTGCGCGGGAGGATGTCCATCACGGTGAGGCGCTCGTGAGTGTCGTGCGTGCTCGTGATGATGCCGGGCGGCTTGTTGATCATGATCGTGCGAGGGGCCGGCAGCTCGACGACTTCGCCGTTGACCTCGATGACGTCTTCCGGCTTGACGGTCGTCCCTAGGCTCGTGAGGACCTTGCGGTTCACCGTGACGCGACCGGCCTGGATCAGAAGCTCGGCACGTCGACGAGATGTGTAGCCGCAGTTGGCGATGAACTTGTGCAGTCGCATGCGGGGATTATAGCGACGGCGCACTCGACTGCGAGGGGGGGCAAAAGTGTTTCGAAACTGAGTCGTTCTCAAAATCGGACGTCCGGAATCGGACAATCGCTTCGTGACGACCTCATTTCGCGAAACGGGGCGATGAGGGTGATGGGAGCTAAGCCATGTGCTCCTCAGCGGCTGTGGCTTTTTTGCGAACGCAGCGAACTTTGGTCTTCCCGTTGCATTAGGGAGCGGTCCCACCGCCTTCGCTGAATCTGATTTGCCCCGAGGGAAGAAGTCGAGAGAAGACGAATCACCCCACCGCAATTCGCCAAAAGGAAAGAGAGAGAACATGAGGAGCATCATTTTGAACATTTCGAAGTTCGCGACCCTGAGTGTCGGTATGTTTGCGCTGCTCGCGACGACGTCGTCGGCGGTGGTGGCACAGAGTTTCTCGGGTAAGGCCTACGTTGCCGATTCGAGCAAAGATCACGTCGTCGAGATCACCGTCGAGAACGGGGTCGTCGTCGAAGGTGCCATGAGGATACTCGAGACGAGTGGTCACGAGTTGTCCTCCATCTCCGGCGGAGTGACCGGAGACGGCGAGCTGTTCTTCGTGGACGGCGGATCGAACGACAAGATCGTTCGCTTCGATCTCGAGGCGAACACGATGTCTGTCATTGCGGAGAGCGACCCGGAGCTGCCGCTCGGAACTCCGAAGAGCCTCGCCATCGATCCTGAGGCCGGTACTCTGATGACCGCGGACGACGGTAGCGGCAAGGATCGAATCCTCGCCCTCAACCTCGCCAGCGGAGAGTGGAAGCTCCTGCTCGACAACTCGAACGCGAGCGAGGCGCCGATCGACGACCCGCAAGTCGTGGTACGTTCACCCGAAGGTGTGGTCTACGTCATCGACGTCGGTCTCCAGTCGATTCTCGCTTGTGTCGACCTCGACGGCGACGGCTGCTTCCAAAGCTCGGGGGAAGTGCAGCAGGCGTTCAGCGGTGGCATCATCGGAAACGTCCTAGCCGCGCAGTACCACAATGGCGCGCTCTATCTCGGCGACAAGGACACCGGAACGATTCGGTGTTTCCGCGACCTGAATCGCGACGGTGACTTTGTCGACGAGGGTGAGCCGAAGGTCGCCATTGACGGCGCGCTCCAGAATTCATCGAGCGATCTGCGGGCGTTCGCGATGACCGCTGCGGGCGGCTTCGTGTTCGCAGACGCAAAGGCCGATACCCTCAGTCTCGCCGAGGACGCCGACGGGAACGGCACCATCGAAGATCACGAGGTCTCCGTTCTCCTCTCGGACCGCACACTGCTCTCGTCTCACAGCGTGGTCCTGTTGATCGAGGACGTGGCCGATCCCGGTCCCGACCCCGAGCCCGCCCAGGCGTTCATCCGTGGCGACGCCAACTTCAGCGAAACCGTCGAGCTGACCGACGCGGTCCTCGTGCTCTTGCACCTCGTCCTCGGCCAGCCTCAAGACGTCTGCCACGACGCGCTCGACAGCGACGACAATGGGGTGATCGATATCTCCGATCCGATCTACCTGCTCAACTATCTCTTCGTCGGCGGTGGGGAGCCCCCTGCCCCCTTTCCGATCGCGGGACTCGACCCGACCGACGACGAGCTCGACTGTGCGAGCGGATTCGACGTCCCTTGAGTCGCGGGAGCGTTGACGAGCTCAACGTGATCGCGAAGTGAACTCTTCACGAGCCCCCTCGAGAGTCCCGCCTCTCCAACCCCTGCTTTCTCGCTCCAAGAACCTGAACCGAACCCAAAGCACCGTGCATACGGTCCTACCTTCCCATGTCCCACCCGCTTTGGATCCTTCCTGTTCTCGAGCTCTCAGGGGGGCTCGATTCTTTTCGCCCGCGAAGACCGGTGCGATCCGTGCCGATCAATACACCTTACGCAAGCGCGAGGACGGAATGCCTTCTTGCTCGCGGTACTTCGTCACCGTGCGGCGCGCGATCTTCAGGCCATTTTCCTGCAGCTTCTTCGCGATCGCGGTGTCGCTGAGGGGCTTGGCCTTGTTTTCGGCGTCGATGATGTCGTGGATCTGGCGGTAGATGTTGCGCCGCGACTCGACCTCACCGTCGGCGTTGTCGACGCCTCCCGTGAAGAAGTAGCGCATCTCGAAAAGGCCGTGAGGCGTCTGGATGTACTTGCCCTTGATCGCGCGGCTGATCGTCGAGAGATGGACGTTGACGAGGTCGGCGAGCGTCTGCATCTTGAGCGCGCGGAGCTTGTCCGGGCCTTCGAGCATGAACTCGCGCTGATAGTCCACGAGGGCGACGGCGATGTCCTGGATCGTCCGCTGGCGCTGTTGGATCGCCTGAATCAACCACTGCGCCGACTCGATCTTCTTGCGAAGGAAGCTCGAGGTCTCCTGATCTCCCTTGGACTGCTTGAGCGCCGAACGACACGAGTCGCTGACTTCGAGGCTCGGGATCGAGCTGTTCTCGACACGAACGACGAGCTCGCCGTCGACCTCCTCGACCGAGACGTCCGCCTTGACGTAGATTGTCTGCTCGCTCTCGAGTCGGCCGCCCGGGAACGGGTCGAGCATGCTGATGATCTCGACCGCGTCCTTGACGTCCTCGACCGAGCAGCCGAGGTCCTTGGCGATCTTGGGAATCTTGTTCATCGCGAGATCGTCGAGGTGACTCTCGATGATTTTCGTCTCGATCGGATATTCCTGGGGATCACGAGCGAGCTGAAGGAGGAGGCAGTCGCGCAAATCGACGGCACCGACTCCGGCGGGATCGAGACTGCGGACGGCTTCGTAAGACTCCCAGAACTCGTCGTGCGTTGCGTCGATGCCGAGGCTCTCGCAAAGCTCCTCGGGCGCGCAGAGCATGTATCCGCGGTGGTCGAGGTTGTTGATGATCTCGTTCGCGACGATCTGCAGGCGCTTCGAGAAATTGCGCAAGCGAAGCTGCGTCGATAGCGTCTCGCGAAGCCCCGGCGGCTTGCCCTGCGTGTTTTGCAACGCTTCGTGCTTCGTGTTGGGATCGCCCCCGGTTCGACGTCGCGGTGAACCGTCGTAGAACTGGGAGGGCTGCGATCCGAACTCGTGCACCTTGTCGAAGGACTCGGTCTTCTGAGCTGCTCCTTCGACGGTGTTCGTTGGCAGGGCAGGCGCTTCGGCCTGCGGTTTCGTCTCGACGAGATCCAGCGCTGGATTCTCGGAGAACTCTTTTTGAATGCGTTGTTCGAGGTCGAGTGTCGGCAGCAGCAAGATGTCCATCGAAAGGATCATCTGCGGTGCCAAGATCTGCTGCTGCTGGAGCTTTTGAGTGAGTTCGAGCTTCATCTTCCCTCTCTCGATGTGCCCAACGAACCCACGTTCCCCCTCAGACGGACTGCCCTCTCGCGCCTGCGAACCCCACGGCGCGAAGAAGTGTAGGATGGGCCCAGAACGTCGTCAATCGATCCGGGCGGTCGTCACATGTCGTGTTTCGAAAATGTCCAGACATCGGCCC
>CAYZGY010000196.1:0-6748 GCA_964478085.1 uncultured Planctomycetia bacterium | reverse complement strand
ACGTGTCCAGAGTTCGGACGCTCACCTCGGCGACGTCCGCGTCCGTGCGCGCGCGATCCTCCAGCTGGCGACACGTACGTCGCCGAGGCGATACCCATATCCGAAGATCGAAGAAGGCGGATCCCGATTCGACCGGGATCAGAGAGCGACGTCGCCGATCAGTAAGCGGCTTCGCGCTCTTCCTGCTCGAAGTAATCCTTCGCCTGGTCGAGGCTGTTCACGACCGGGAAGATCTGGTACACGCCGAGCAGCTCGAAGATCTCTTTGACCTCTTGCGACGGCTGGACGAGAACGATGTTCCCGTTGTTGTCCTGGCAGGTGCCCACCGCACCGATGAAGACGCCTGCACCCGCACTCGAGATGTAGCCGAGGCCGCGAATGTCGACGACAAAGCGGTGCATGTCCTGGGCAAAGTACTTTTCGAACACGGCGTCGAGCTTCTCGAAGTTGTGTGCGTCGAGATAGCCCTCGAGCTCGAAATAGACGAGTCCGTCTTTCTTCTCTTCGCGATTGATCTTGAGTCCAGTCATTGGCTCAGTCTCCTCTCTGCTTCTTCCGAATCCCGATCGGTCAGGTTCTCAGGTGATGGGTAGCGTCAGTGTGAGACAGTTCTTGCTGTCGCTCGTTCGACAGTATTCGATCTTGCAAGCGATCAGCTTGATCAGATGAATGCCGAAGCCACGCTTTCGTCGCGTGACCGATCGTGGGTCGAAATCGTCGACGAGGGTCGGATCGAACGGCCGCCCCGAGTCGATAATCTGAACCACGACGTTCTTGTCCTTCTCGTCCACGCGAATCTCGATCCAGCAGTCTTCGTCGTCGACGCCGTGCTCGATAATGTTTGCGGTGACTTCATCGACGGCGAGGACGAATCGAAGCGTAGCGAGGCGGCTCATTCCCCAGCCGGTGCAAGGAGCTGTAATCTCCTGTCGAACCTTGGACAGCTCGGTGAGATCAGCTCGGATGTTGATTGGCCCTCTTGTATTTTCCATTGATCGCTCAACGGAGACTACAACGCTCGTGCCGATCGGTCGAACGAGGCCGGTAAGCAGGATCGGTAATCGACTCCGGAGTAGTTCGAACGGAGGGACGCGTTATCTCGCCTGGATGACGATCAGCGTGATGTCGTCCGAGCGCTCGATGCCTTCCTCGTGTGCGAGAAGCTCGTCGACGACGACCTCGACAATTTCCTCCGAGGATCGGCCGTGGTTCTCGACGACCAGCGCGGCGAGTCGCTCGTCGCCGAAGTCCTGGCCCCGTCGATTCTTCCCCTCGACGATGCCGTCCGTGTAGAGGACGAGGGTGTCTCCGCGTGACATCGCAAAGCGTTGAACCTCGAGTTGGGACTCGAAGAGCGGGCCTTGGCGATCGAGCCCGAGCGCGATGCCCTTCGGATGGAGGTTGTGGAGCTTGTTTCTTCGCGCGCTCCAAAAGAGCGGAGCGTTGTGGCCTGCGCGTGCGAGACGCACCTCTCGGGTTTGCGTGTCGATCACGACGTAGGCGAGGGTCACGAACATGCCGCTCGAAATATCGGGCGACAGGCTGCGGTTGACGTCCGAAAGGGTCTGCTTTGGCGATGCGCTGTCGCGTGACGCCATGCGCAGGAGGCTGCGCGTCATTGTCATCACGAGAGAGGCGGGGACGCCCTTTCCGGAAACATCCGCGACGACGACACCGACGTGACGATCGTCGATGGGGACGAAGTCGTAGTAGTCGCCACCGACTTCCTTCGCAGAGAGGTAGAAGGCGGAGATGTCGAGCCCTCGGATTTCCGGAATCTGGTCAGGGAGGAGCCCGGATTGGATTTGCGTAGCCAGCGAGAGCTCGTGCTCGAGCGCCTTCTGCGTCACTTTGGCGGCTTCCGCGGTTTGGAGGCTTCCCGTCATCATGTTGAACGCGCGAGCCAATCCGCCGAGCTCGTCATGCGTCGCCACTTGCGTCTTGTGCTGGAGATTGCCGTGCGAAACTTGGCGCATGTCCTTCTCGAGCTGGCGAATCGGACGTGTCAGCAGACTCGCCAAGAGAAACGCGGCGAGGGTCGCGACCACGCCGGCGACGATCGTGACATTTCGGAGAGTCGAAGCGAGCTCGCTACGTGAGCTCTCGATCTGTTGAGCCGAGAGGAGAACCTCGACGCGGCCGACAGGGCCGGGGCTTTCCGCCGATCCCGATCCGCGGAGCGTCTTCGAGAAGCTGCGCACGCGAGTTCCGTCGACGGTGAACTCCTCGATCTCGATTCCGTTCAGCTGCGCGCGGTCTGACTGGATTTTCTGCGCGTTCTCGGAACGGCGTTGCGTCGTCGCGCTCGAGTTGGAGTTCGCCGACGCGACGATCCCTTGTCTCGCGTTGCTGAAGACGAGAATGTCCTCGACGCGCTCCGAGTCGCTGCCTCGCGCGCTGAGGCGACGGAGGAGGAGCTTGAGCTTCTCGATTGCTTCGGCGTCGCGAGTCGCGTCATCTGTCGGAACGAGCCAGGACGGATCGATAAGCTCTGCGACTTGGAAGGTCGTCGAGATTCCTGACTCTGTGATCTCTCGATCGACCTGCTCGATGGCGATCGGCACAGCGGTATTCCAGAGCCACGCGAGCGCGGCGACGACGAGCACGGCGATGAACGCCGCGAACTTGAGCGCGATCGGGACGCTCCACGAGGCGCCGACGCATCCGCGTCCCCTCTCGCCCTTGGCCCGGTCTACTTTCCCGCGATCGCCCTTGGCCCGGTCTACTTTCCCGCGATCCCCCTTGCCGCGATCCCCCTTCGTTCGCTCGCCTGCACCGCCGCCGCCGCGACGACGCGGGCCACGCGAACGACCTGCTTGGGCTCCGGGGGGACGGGCCACGAGAGAACGGCTCCTGCTTCAGGACTTACCTGCTTGGGCGAGCACGGCGCTCGCCTTGCGCGGCGTGTTTCTAGTATACGCGCGAGTCGGGAACCCGACCACGACAGCATCAGGCTTCGCCGTCGTCTTCCTTGAGAAGCTTCGTCGCTCTACCGATGTAGCCCACACAAGAGGCAAACGTCAGGAAGAGCGTGATCGCGAGGAGCGCGATGGTCAACCAATAGAATGGCGTAGCGAAGTCCGCGAAGACGCTCTCGGGTTCCCCCCCGCCGATCTTGTGGAAGTTCGCTTCGTAGAGAAGCACGCCGGGAATGGCGATGCTCTGGAAGATCATCTTGAGCTTGCCGCTCAGGGAAGCGCCGAAGGCGACACCCTTCGACTCGAGGTAGCTTCGCAGGCCCGAGATCAAGAACTCACGAAAGACGATCAGAAGCGGAAACCACGGCTTGACCAGGCCGGAGATGCCCGTGAGCATGATGAATCCACCGCAGATGAGAATCTTGTCGACGAAGGGATCTGCGATGCGTCCGAAGGTCGACTCCAGATTCCACTTTCGTGCGAGGTAGCCGTCGAGAAAGTCCGTTCCCACCGCGAGGATGAAGAACAGCGTCGAGAGATTGAGGACCGTTCGTTGCCACTCCGCCGGAAAGGTCCCATGAGTGAAGAGCGCGAGGACGACAAACCAGACGACCGAGAGAATCAGCCGCGCGATCGTCAGCTGATTCGGCAGGTTCATCAGTTTCGTCTTCGGCTTCTGACCTTCGCTCATGATCTTTCGGGTACGTTCAACAGGAGCTGCTCGAATCGTCGTTGACCGGGACGGCGAGCAAGTCGTAGTGGCTCGTTGCCGTGATCTTCACACGGCGGCGACTTCCGACCGTGAGCGGAAGCTCGGCCGGGGAGCGTGCGAGGCCGATCTCTCGGATTCCACCCGGTGGCGGCGTTCCAGCACTCGAGATCGAGGCTGGATCGGCGCCGGCCGAGACGTAGATCGTCGGATCGATCTCGGGAGCCTCTCCGAAGCTGCGTGCGCGGGCCGCGATGATCCTCGGGCCGTCGTTCGGCAGCTCTTGGAGCTCCGTGTCCGAATCGAGCAGCACTTCGGTCATCTCGCCGATTCGTGCGTCGTTCTGCGCGAAGGCGACTTGCTGCTGGACGAGCATGAGCTCCTCGAGTCGCGCGTCGATGACGTCTTGCGGGATCTCGTTCGTGAAGCTCGCTGAGGGCGTGCCGTCTTCGGGCGAGTAGGGAAAGACGCCGAGTCGTTCGAAGCGGAAGTCCTCGATGAAGTTGCGCAGAATCTCGAAGTCGCCCCGCTCCTCGCCGGGAAATCCGACGATGAAGGTCGTGCGGAGGTAGAGCCCCGGGATGCGCTCACGCATGCGGTCGAGAAGCGCACGCGTCTTCGGCTCCATCATGCGGCGGCCCATGTGCCGAAGCATGCGATCCGCGATGTGCTGGAGCGGCATATCGATGTACTTCACGACCTTGTCGATCGAGGCGATCGCGTCGATCATCTCGTCGGTCATGAAGGCCGGGTAGGCGTAGAGGACGCGGATCCACTCGACACCGTCGACCGCGGCGAGTCTCTCGAGCAGTTTCGCGAGCTGGAATTTGCCGTCGAGATCGACGCCGTAGGACGTCGTGTCTTGCGAAATCAGGATGAGCTCGGTGGCGCCGCTCGCGACGAGCTCGCGCGCTTCCTCCTCGAGCATCTCGATCGTCTTCGAGCGAAACTTGCCACGGATCGCCGGGATCGCGCAAAACGTGCAGGGATTGTCGCAGCCTTCGGAGATCTTGAGGTAACCGAAGTGCGATGGCGTCAGGCGAAAGCGACCGACTTCGGCCGTGCAGGCCTTGGTCGGGTCGGTGACGCGGACGTACTTGCTCGTGTCTTCCGCTTCGGTGCTCTCGCCATTAGCCGAACGAGCTCCGACGATCCCGGTGAGCGCTTTGCCGAGGTCGTCGTACTCGCCGAGACCGACAATCGCGTCGAGCTCGGGAATCTCCCTTTGGAGCTCTTCCGGATAGCGCTGGCCCAGGCAGCCTGCGACGACGACCTTCTTCGGTCTGTCGGAGCTCTGCTTGAGCCCACAGGCTTCGAGGATCGTGTTGATCGACTCCTCTTTCGCCGATTCGACGAAACCACACGTGTTGACGACGATGACATCCGCGGCGTCCTCGTCGGGCGTGACGACGAAGCCTTCGTGGCCCAGGCGCCCGAGGATCATCTCGCTGTCGACGAGATTTTTCGGGCAGCCGAGACTGATCATGTGGACTCGGACGGGATCGGAAGACACGGGATCGGAAGACACGGGATCGGAAGACATCGCGAAGGGCTTGTACGGAGGCTCGGTCGAGCTGCTTAGCTCTTGAGCCATTTAGGGTTAGAACCTCACGAAGCCGGTATCTTACCACAGCCCGGGAAGGTCGGGCACCCTCCGATTTGAGCCCTAACGTGTGTTCAGGAGCCGAGTTTCGAGATCGTCGGCGCGTTGGCGCAGCTCCTCAGCCGAAAGGAGCACGAGCGCTTCGTCGCGGGTCGGTTCGAGGCCGAGGAGGCGTTCGCAGAGATGGACACGCCGAGTCAGTTCCTGGCGAGCACGCTCTTCGGCTTCGCGGGCCAGGTTCGACCAGTAGTCGAGGAACCGTTCGGGTAGGGCGGGGTGGATCGCGATCTGCGTCTCGATATTGAACAGTCGCCCGCTTTGGTCACGCGCCTTGACGTCGAGGATCGCGAGCTTGTCGTCGAGCTTGTTCGGGTCCGTTAGCGGATTCAGAATCTCGACTGAGGTTATGCGTTGGCCCGGCGGAGGATCCAGGACGGCATCGATGAGATCTGCGGTGAGATGGGAGTGAGACTGCGTTCCGAAGAGCTTGTGGAACGCGTAGTCGTTCGTCGGGTCGATCCCGATGATCATTCGGTTTCTCCACGTCGTCAGGGGAAGGTCGTTGACGTGGAGGTGTGCGAGGGGATGGCGGCGTTAGGATAAGGCGAGAAGGGGGGAGCGCCACTGAGTGTTCGCGATTTCTCAGAGACACGCGGACACTCAGTGGCAGTTGGCTCGTGCGAGCCTGATCACTCTTCGCTCGTAGCGAGCTCCGTGTCCTCGTCGAGCTCGGCTTCGGGCTCGTCGACGTCCGGTTCTTCGGGCTCTTCCGACTCTTCGGCCTCGCCGCCGGCTTGGGCGGCTGCGCGCTCGCGAGCCTTCTGGAATTCTTCGAGGGTGTAGTAGACCTCGCGAGCCTTGCTGCCCTTGAACGGTCCGACGAGCCCTTGCTCGTGCATCAGCTCCATCAGGCGTGAGGCTCGCGTGTAGCCGATTTGCAGCTGACGTTGCAGGAGCGTGACCGAGCCTCGCTGCGAACCGAGGACGATCTCGACCGCCTTGTCGTAGAGCTCGTCCTGATCGCTCGAGTCGGCGGCCCCTTCGACGCCGAAGCGCGTGAGCTCGGCGTTGAATCGCGGCTCGGCTTCCTTCTTCGCGGCTTCGACGACGTCGCGGATCTCCTTGTCGGAAATGAACGTCCCTTGGACGCGTTCGACTTCCGACGTCCCCGGCGGCAGGTAGAGCATGTCGCCCTTGCCGAGGAGCTTTTCAGCACCGTTGCGATCGAGGATCGTGCGAGAGTCGACGCGCGAAGCGACGCGGAACGAGACGCGCGAAGGCATGTTGGCCTTGATCAGTCCCGTGATGACGTCGACCGACGGACGCTGTGTCGCCAGAATCACGTGAATGCCGACCGCACGCGACTTCTGCGAGAGGCGCGTAATCGATCCCTCGACCTCCTTCGACGCGGTCATCATCAGATCCGCGAGCTCGTCGATGATCACGACGATGAACGGGAGGAAGTCGGGCGTCTCTTCGAGGCTTTCGGGATCGAGCTTGTTCTCGAGGCGCTCGCGG
>CAYZGY010000195.1:0-11135 GCA_964478085.1 uncultured Planctomycetia bacterium | reverse complement strand
AAGCATGCGGTGGATCCGCGAACGAGGCGAACCGTTGCTTCAGCTCCGATGCATCCAGGTCAACGACGACCGGGTTGACTTCCTTGGATACGTCCGTCGAAGCTTGGTCGAGAAAGCAAGACTCGAACTCGAGGCGCCAACGCTACGATGCTCGCAACCGCGGCCGTTTCCGACGGTTACGAAGGCTTCATAGCGTGCACCGGAATCATCTGGCCCCCTAATGCGATGAAAAAGCCCCTTGTCGTCCTCGATATCGTCGGCTTGAGCGCCGCACATCTCGGAACTTCGACCCCCCATCTGAGCGCCCTCGCGCAGCGTGGATTCCGGGCCGAGCTGGGGACCGTTCTGCCCGCCGTGACGTGCTCGGCACAGACCACGATGGCGACCGGAAAGCCGCCCTCCGAGCACGGCATCGTCGGCAACGGATGGTACTTCCGGGATCTAGCTGAAGTGTGGCTCTGGCGGCAGTCGAACGACCTCATCGAGGTACCCTCGATCGTCGACCTCGCTCGCGAGCGGGACCCGGGTTTCACGAGCGCCCACCTCTTCTGGTGGTACGCGATGTACGCACCGTCGGACTGGATCGTGACCCCACGTCCGACCTACCACGCCGACGGCCGCAAGAGCCCCGACTTCTACACCGATCCCCCCGAGATCCGCGGAAGAATCCGCGATGCGCTCGGCGAGTTCCCGCTCTTTCACTTTTGGGGACCCGGAGCCGACATTCGCTCGACCGACTGGATCGGGCGCTGCGCCGAGCACGTGATGCGGGCTCAGCGGCCGGACCTCAGCCTCGTCTACTTGCCGCACCTCGACTACGACCTGCAGCGCTACGGGCCGCAGTTCGACGGTGTCGATCGCGTCCTGCGGGAGGTCGACGAGGTCGCGGGACGGATCATCGCCCTCGCCGGCGAGCTCGACATGGAGGTCGTGGCGCTCAGCGAGTACGGGATCACCCCGGTCTCCCGCAGCGTATCGATCAACCGTGCCCTGCGCGATGCGGGGCTGCTCCGCGTCCACCACGCACACAACGGGGAGCTGCTCGACCCGGGCGCGTCGCGCGCCTTTGCCGTAGTCGACCACCAGCTCGCCCACGTCTACGTGAAGGACCCCGCGGACATTTCGTCGGTTCGCGGACTGCTCGAGGGGCTCGACGGCGTCGACTTCGTTCTGGACGCAGACGGCAAACGCGAGC
This sequence comes from uncultured Planctomycetia bacterium, assembly GCA_964478085.1. Lineage (GTDB taxonomy): Bacteria > Planctomycetota > UBA8108 > UBA8108 > UBA8108 > CAYMLL01. The sequence goes on along the minus strand of CAYZGY010000195.1, from coordinate 9,940 downwards.
ACGGCCTCGATCACGCGAGGGCGGGGGAGCTCGTCGCCGTCTCGGCCGCGGACGCTTGGTTCGACTACTACTACTGGCTCGACGAGTCGAAGGCGCCCGACTTCGCACGCACGGTCGACATTCACCGCAAGCCCGGCTACGACCCGCTCGAGCTCTTCATCGACCCTGCGCGCCCGGCGATGAAGGCCCGCGTGATCGCCAAGGTCCTCGGCAAGAAGCTCGGCCTGCGAACCTTGATGGACGTCGTGCCCCTCGACACCTCGCTCATCCGCGGCAGTCACGGTCGCTTGCCCGAGAGGCCGGAGGACGGCCCCGTCCTGATTTCGAGCTCGAAGAAGCACGCTGCCGAGAAGTTCGCGATGACCGAGGTCTGCGACTTCTTGCTTGCGTCGATGTTCGACGGCTGATGGTTTTGGCCCGAGCCTTTGGGTGCGCTGTTCAGAGTCGGCAAACCTCGATCGGTGAGACCTCTACCGGGCGAATTCACGCTCGAGCTCTTCTCGGCCCTGATGATTCAGTCCACCCTCCGATGCTCGTTACCCCTCTGACTCAGAGCACGTACATTCGTTGCTGCTTTCCGACGCAGGAAGCTCGGTGCTTCGTAAGATGAGCGAAACACGTCGATCCTTTCGACCGCTGGTTTGGACGCTCGGGGGAGCTGCGCTGGTTCTCGCGGTCATCGGAATCGTGACGTGGCTTCGCAGTCCGGTTGAATTCAATTCGGGAGCTCCAAGCTCGTTCGACTCGTTGGGGGAGAATGCGTTCGGTTATGGCGAGTATCGTCATCGAGACAGTGGGGTGGTGTTCGTGCTGGTTCCGCCGTCAGAGATCGAGCATGCCGGAGTCGAATCGGATTCGGACGCGTTCGAGGTCGAGAAGGGGAAAGCGTTCTTGATCGCGAAGTACGAAGTCACTCGTGAAGAGTGGGCGCGAGTTCTCGATGGGAAGACCGACCTAGCGAACCCTCGAAGACCGGTCTCTGGAGTGAGTTGGTCGGATTGCGTCGAATTCTGCGAACGGGTTGGCTTCGTTCTACCGACAGAGCATCAATGGGCTTCCGCGTGCGGTGATCTGTTGGCTTGCGACGATATTCAGGCGCGGAGCGAGTTTGCTCGGCACTTGGGAAACACGTCGGAAGGGCCTCGGGAAGTGGGCAAGAAAGCGCCGAATCGATACGGAGTTTTCGATATTCGAGGAAACGTGGCGCAGTGGTGCAGGGACCGCTTCCGGCCGGCGGATCATGGCTATGAGGCGTCAGGCGATTTTCGGGTAAATTCGTGGTGGTAGTTGGCGGAACGTTCCGGTCGTCTGGTTTTCCGAGGATCGACCGTGGGCACGAAGCGAGATCCCCACTCGACGAGATGTCGGATTTCGACCAGCGTCTGAACTCGACTGAAGACTCACGACGTGGAATAAGCCGAGACTTCATCCGACGGGAAGTCCGAAGACCCGAATGTCCTACGACGTGAGCTCTCCAACGATCCCGTATCGGCGTTTCGCGTGAGCCGCTGTACAGAGTCGCCGAGCGGTCATTTGTGGTGATTCGGCGGTAACGACCTTCGCGGAGGGTCGAAGATCATTCGTCCGTTTGTTCCTCACCAAGGAGCGCGGAGCTCTCGCCCGCCGTGGAGAACTCGCAGGATCGGTAGGGGCGAGGGCTCTGGATCATAGACGACGATCCACTCAAAGACGAACCACCAACGTAGCCGTTCTCCGGTCAGCCTCGGTCGCTTGACTCCAACGCCTGGTTCCCCTGCCAGCAGTCGAAACGCCTCTTCGAACTTTCCGTGAACGTGCAAGGCGCGCGACGCTCCGTCGCGATCAGCGATGAAACTCAGAATCGCTTCGAGTTCATCCTCTGCAGTTTCGCTGAGGACATACCCTTGGTCGTCCGAGGAGCGCGGACCCTGTGTTACTCAGGCCGGGCCTCGAGGCGCTCTCTCAGGCGTTGCATCGCCGCTGGTCCATCGCTTGCTCGCCCGGCCTCGACGTCCTGCATCGCGCGTTCGACCAGCTCTTGAAAGTGAGTGCGCACTTTTTCCTTCAGGCTGGATGGGAGCTGCTCTTCTTCTTCAGCGCTCAATCCTTCGTAGATCCACTCCTCGAGAAGTCGTCGGTGCTCCACTTCCTCGAGGAGGCGAGGTCCGTCGCGTACCACTTCACTCGCTGTCTGGTAGCGTCCACCAGCCACCATCGCGTCGACGAAAGCGTCTTGGTGCTCGGGCAGCGATACGTTTCGGGTCTGTCGGCTCGGCATATTCTCAGGATCGCACGAACAAGGCGTGTGTGAAAATTGGCCACAGCCAGTGCCTCAGGCCTCGGTCGCTGAGACTGTCCTCGTCGCGATTCGTTCGCACTTCAGGCCGAGGAGCTCAGGAGTCCGTCTGGCCCTGATGCCTCGCCAGGTCCTCGCGTGCGTTCTTTGTGATCGATTCGGGGTAGCCGCTCACCTCGAGCACTCGAATCGCGTTGCGCGTCGTCGCCGGACCGCGGCGCAAGCGGTAGTCGAAGGTCATCTCGTTCCCCTGGACCTCTTCGCGCAGGTGGTAGTTTTCGACGCCGGGCTCCTTGTCGACCGTGACGAGCTCCGTCAGCGCGTTGTCGTGCGTCGCCACGAGAAGGAGCGCGTCCGAGTCGCGGTAGTGCCGCACGATCGAGCGACCGAGCGCGACGCGTTCGTCCGTGTTCGTCCCGCGGAAGAGCTCGTCGAAGATCGCGAGCATCATCGGATTCTCGTCGGCCGCGCGGATCGTGTCGCGAACGCGCTCGACCTCGACCTGGAAGTAGCTCTTGCCGTCGTCGAGGGAGTCTCGCACGTTGATGTCGCTGTAGAGCCGCATCGGCGTCCATTCGAACGACTCCGCGCAGACCGCACCTCCCGCTCCTGCGAGGAGAACATTGAGCCCTGCCGACTTGAGGTAGGTCGACTTTCCGGACATGTTCGACCCGGAGAGGATGACGACGCTGATGCCGTCCGTCGTGTCCTTTCCGATCTCGAGATCGTTGCGCACGACGACGTCGCTTTCGAGGAGGGGATGGCCGAGCTGCTTTGCGAGCACGCGTGGTCGATCGCCGTCGACGGGTGCGGGGATCGTATAACCGATTTGCTCGTCGAGAGCGCACGCGAGCGAACAGAGCGCCTCGATCTCTCCGAGGGCTCCCGTCGATCGCTCGAGGAGCTCGCGGTGGTCGCGAAAGATCGTCTCCGCGGGCGGCAGGACGCGCAGCTCCCAGAGGAGCACGACATTGAGAATCTCGAAGATGACCCCGAACTCGTGAAGCCCCAGCAGGGCGACGTAGCGTTCTAGCTTGCCGATCTTCGGGCGCAGCTCTTCGAATGTCGATGCGATCTCGGCGAGCGCCGGTGATTCGGGCTTCGCTTCGAGAAGCGCCGCGTCGAGTCGGCTCATCCCCGAGAAGAGCGGGCCGAATCGACGCAGGCGATCGCGCGCCGGGTTCGTCTCGCGAACGCGCGAGCCGATCATCGCCATGTTGATGAGGATCGTGAAGAAGCCGATGGCGAGCAGATGGGCGCGAACGCCGCCGATGATCGAATCGGGAAGGCACGCGAGCAAGACGCAGAGCGGCACGATCGAGCCGAGCACGTGTGCGGACCATCGCAGCGCGCTGCGACCGGCGAAGGTCGTCGGTGAGTGAAAGAAACGCGGAAGCCCGTCGAACTTCGCTTCGCGCAGCGCGATGAGCGCTTCGAGAATCTTCTCGCGAAACGTCGTCCTCTGGCCGAGCTCCGCGACCGCAGCCTGGCGGCGCTGAATCTCGTCGCGACTGTCCAGCACGTGCGTCAGCAGGTGCCGCAGACGGCGGGCGCCGAACTCCGTGCTCGTCACGTCGAGGACCGAGAAGAGATTGCGCGGGCCCGAGAGCACGCCGAGATCGTCGACGACTCCGTCATCGAGCGAGTACGCGGCGGGCTCCTCGCGATACGCGGCGAGTCCGCGCTCGAGCGGCGTGCCCGAATCGGGAACGTCGGGAATAGCTCGCGAACGTCGCCGGTTCGTTCGGCGCTCCTCCTTCTCGAATCGCAAGAGACGATCGAGCTCGAGAATCTTCTTCGCGTCGAGGACGGCGCCGTGGCGGTAGAGCACGAAGATGAACGCGATGAGCGACGGCAGCGCGATTCCGAGCGGAAACAGCGAAGATTCGGCGGCTCCGAAGAGGCCGACGAGCACGGCGAGAAAGAGGAGCATACGCGCCGCGGAGAGCTTCTTCGATTTCGCCTCGAGCGCTCGAATCCGCAAATCGAGGGCGGCGATCGCGTCTGCCATCGAACCGGTGGCGGCCGTCGAGGTTTCCGTCGCGTCGGTCGCTTCCGCCTTGCTCGTCACGTCTGTAGACATCGCTCCTGCTTCAATTTAGATTTCGTGTTCCGACGCTGGCAGATTGAGCCCGATCCCCGGAAAAGGATCCGATATGAAAATTCACGATGTTCTCGGTGCCGCGACCTTCCGCGAAGACAAGATGTCGAAGGTCAATCTCTTCGAGACGAAGAACTTCTTCTGCGACGTCTACTGCCTGAGGCCAGGCCAGGAGCAGAAGGTACATAGCCACGCCGAGGAGGACAAGCTCTACTACGCGATCCACGGCGAAGGGAAGGTTACCGTCGGCGAGGAGACTCGTCCACTCCGAGAGGGGGAGATCGTCATGGCCGCCGCGGGAGAGTCGCACGGCATCGCGAACGACTCGCGGGAAGACCTGATCTGCGTCGTCTTCATGGCTCCTCATCCGAGCCTCTGAAACGGCTATTCGAGACGGAGGAATTCCGATGGCGGAGTTCGGCCGATTCGATCGGTCGCTGCTCAAGTTCCTCAAAGACCTCGAGAAGAACAACGAGCGGGATTGGTTTCAGGCGAACAAGCAGCGCTACGAGGACGAGGTTCGTGAGCCCGCTCGTGCGTTTATTCGTGCGTTTATTCGTGCGTTTTCCGACGAGCTCGACAAGTTCTCGCTGCACTTCATCGCGAGCGACAAGAAGGTCGGCGGCTCCCTGATGCGCGTCTATCGCGACACGCGCTTCTCGAAGGACAAGACGCCGTACAAGACGAATGTCGGCATCCACTTCCGTCACGAGCTCTGCGGAGATGTCCACGCCCCGGGCTTCTATGTGCACATCGCACCGCGAGAGTGTTTCCTCGGCGTCGGGATTTGGCATCCGGCGGCAGATTCGCTCGCTTCGATTCGAAAGGCGATCGACCGACAGTCCGACGATTGGATCGCCGCACGCGACGACAAGAAGTTCGAGGCGATGCGGGAGTGCCTCTCGAGGTTGCGAGCGGCTCATCTCGACCTTGCGGCACGCGACCAGCGGCATGCGGAGTCTGCCTACGCGGCCGCGAACGAGGTCTTGCTGGGTGTGATCATCTGGTCGGTCCTTCTCGGCGTCTTCCTGAGCTGGAACATCAATCGCGGGATTCTTGAGACGATGCGCGCGGTGATTCGTCGCGACGGAGAAGGCTCGGAGCAGGTCGCGTCGAGCGCTACGCAGGTGCTCTTGTCGAGTCAGCATTTCACGTCCGCCGCCGAGGATGTTCACGAGGTCTTTCGAAAGATCCGCGACAGCGCGAGCGTCTCGTTCGAGGAGCTCGACAGCTCGATTTGCGAGATTCGGGCCTCATCGGGCAAGATTGCGGGCATCGCGCGTGAGACGCACGACAACGCGGACCGCGCACGCGAGAGCGTCCACGCGAGCGTAAACCTCAAGCGGCAGGCCGACGAGCTCAGGACGTCGGTCAACGACCTCACGAGCTTCGTCGGAAGCACGAAGCTCGCTGACCCAGATTGACCGCTACGAAATGTGGGCGCCCTGCGCCTCGACGTAGACGGCGTACAGCGATTGGCTCGCCGTCATGAAGAGTCGGTTGCGCTTGCGTCCGCCGAAGCAGACGTTGCCGCAGATCTCGGGCAAGAGAATCTGTCCGATACGATCGCCGTTCGGCGCGAAGATGTGGACGCCGTCGTATCCTTCACCGACCCAGCCGGCGCTCGACCAGATGTTGCCGTCCTTGTCGCAACGGATGCCGTCGGCGAAGCCGGCCTTTCCGTCGAGCTCCATCGATGCAAACACGCGGCCGTTCTGGAGCTTCTTGCCGTCGACGATGTCCCAGACCTTGATGACCTTCGGCGCGTCGGGATAGTGAGAGGCACCCGTGTCGGCGACGTAGAGCTTCTTGTAGTCCTCGGAAAAGCAGATGCCGTTCGGCTTGTAGATTTCGTCGGTGAGCATCTCCATCTTCAGCGACTTCGCGTCGATGCGGTAGACCGCTTCCTTGATGTGGAGCTTGCCCTTGTTGCCCTCGTAGTGCATCAGGCTGCCGTAGCCCGGATCCGTGAACCAGATCGAGCCGTCGTCGGGGTGCACAACCGCGTCGTTCGGCGCATTGAGCGGCTTGCCTTGCCAGTTGTCGGCGAGGACCGTGACCGTGCCGCTGTGCTCGTATCGGACAACGCGACGGTTGCCGTGTTCGCAAGAGATCTGACGCCCCTGCCAATCGAAGGTGTTGCCGTTCGAGTTGCCCGAGGGGAAGCGGAATCGCGAGACGTGCCCGTCATCCTCGATCCAGCGCATCTGGCAGTTGTTCGGAATGTCGCTCCAGACGAGGTAGCGTCCGACACCGTTCCACGCCGGTCCTTCCGCCCAAAGCGTTCCGGTGTGGAGGCGCTTGATCGGCGTGTTGCCGAGCTTGTACTTCGCGAAGCGCTTGTCGAGGACGACGATGTCCGGATCAGGGTAGCGGACCGGCGGGGCACCGGGGCCGTAGTCGCGTCCGAGAGCCGACTTCGTCACCGCGGCGGTCGTCGCGGCGGCAGCGGCCGCGAGGAACGAGCGTCGGCCGAGGCCCCTCGCGGGAGTTCGGTGCAAGTCGCTGGCACCGGACGTACCGGTAGTCGTGTCGGTGTTTTTCATCCTCGGTTTGCTGGTGAAGTGGGGGCGATCGACCCTACGTGCTTGTCTCGATTACTTGAGCCCGATCCGCTCGCCTCGAAGCTGCTCGAGCGCCTCGATGATGTAGAAACTGTAGTCGGCTCTCTGCATGGCGCTCTCGAGCTCGGGGATTGCCGAACGACCGACCGCGACGATCTGTGCGATAACGCGAACGGCGTCCTTCGGGCTCGCCGAGTCGAGTTTCGCGATGAGCCCGCCGACCTTGTTCTTCGTCACGAGCTTGTCGCCCTCACGATCGGCCCAACCGCGCCATCGCTCCTCGACTTCCTTCCAGCCCTTGTGGTCGCGTTCGCTGGGACCGGGGACTGTCTTGCCGGCCCAGAGACCGAGCACGCCGTTGACCTTGAGCCGGTACTTGTAATCGGAGTTCGTGAGCTCGTCGACGAGATCCGACGCGATGCCGTAGAGACGCTTACGATTGGCCAAGTCGACGAGACGACCCTTGAGGGCCGGACTCTGGAGCTTGGCGAGGAGCACCAAGATCTCTTCCGCAGTCACGGAGGGCTTCTTCTCGAGCTTGTCGACCTCGGCCGAGTCGGTGAGCCAGCCTTGAATGTCCGCTGGATCCTTCACCTTGAGCCCCGTGATCTCTTCGATAGCGTCGCGTGCGAAGCGGCTGATGCGATCGGACGGCTTCGTCCACAGGCGCAGCAGGTCGGGAATCATGCGTTCCTTCTCGCTCGCCTTGTAGTTCTCGACGACCTCACGCCCGGCCGAGACGAGGGACGTGTCGCGCGACTCCTCGAGCAGTCGAAAGATGTCCTTCGCGGAGACGAAGCCTTCGAGTCGTGCGATGTACACGAGGTCCGGGTCGATGCCCTTTCCGGCGGCGCCGCGAGCGTTCGTCGTGATCTTCGGCGCGGCGAAGGGCTTCAGGCGCGTCGCGCGCGTCAGGAACATCTTCGCGAAGGCCGTGTTGTGCGTTTGACCCCTGCTGCCGTTGCCTTGCTGTGCGGCCAGAATCTTGTTGGCCCCTTCGACGTACCAGTTTCGTCCGCCGAGTGTCTCGATCTCGCCGAGGTCGCCGACCTTTTCGAGGCTGTACATCGTGTACAGGCCTCCGTGGCCTCCGCCGGCGTTCATGTACTGGTTGAAGTTCTTCGAGGTCCAGATAATCGACGACGCGATCGCCCTCTCGACCGCGGCGCCGGCGCGCGCACGTCCGAGCGCGTTGCGCACGATGATAAGGCTCGACAGACCGGCTGCCGTCATGCTCGCCTTGGCGCCCTGCTGATTGGCCTGGTACTGCCAGCCGCCGGGCTTCACGCGGAGCGTCTCGACTCCGCTTGTCGTCTTCTTGATGACGGTCGTCTTTCGGCTGCCGCTACTCTTCCTCGGTCTCGCCTTGAGCAGGTCCTTGAGATCGGTCGAGTAGGTCACGCGAACCTGCTCCGGGTTGCCGGATGTCGTCAGCGACTTGACGAAGATCTGGGCGACTTCCTCGAAGACCTGGCGCGGCATCGGGATGCGATGCTCGAGGCCGATCTGGAGGCCGAGGATCGCGAACTGGCTGTTGGAGAAATCGCGATGCCCGAGGCCGTGACCGTAGCCCCAGTAGCCCTGACCGACCGTGCGTGCAGCGACGAGCCAGTCGACGAGATCCTTCATCTTTCCGCGAACCTTGCCGTCGGCGCGATGACCGGAAGGCGGGCGGACCACGGTCTTGCCGCGTCGCCGATCCTCGACGCCCTTCTTGAACGCGCGCTGTGCGAGTGCGTCGAGAGCGAAGAGGTAGCAGCTGACCGAGTAGACCTTCTTGAGTGGCAGTCCATCGAGCTTGCGAAGCGCGGCCTTCACGCGAGCGTCCTCCGGGTCGGCGCCGGCTTTGAGGCAGGCGGCGAGAGGTAGCGCGAGACGCCCCATCGGATAGTTGCCGGCCGGATTGTTCGTCAGTCCGGGCAGCTGGCCGAGCAGCTGCTCACGACCACGCTTGACCGCGGCGTTGATGCGCTGTTGGAGAGCCTCGTCTTGCGCGAGGAGAGTCGAGGTCGAAGTCGAAGTGACGAACGTGAACGCAACACCGACCGCCAGGAGGCCGAGCGCGATCGTCGAGCGTGGGCGGTGGATCGAATCGGTTCGAGTCGTATTCATATCGAAATAGTTCTCTAACTTTGACTCTGACTCTGACTCTGACTCTGACGGTGGACTACTTGCCATTCGCGACGACCGACTGAAGCACGGGCTGCTCCAGCGCGCCGGCGAGCCACGTGCGTGCAGCGTCCGAAGACTTGTCCGCGCGTCCGGCGATCCAGCTCAGTCCTGCGGCGAGGTCCGACGTGTCGACCGAGGTCGTCGAGACGCGTGCTTTGCGCACGCCGGCGCCGGCGACGAGAATCGTCGGTCGCCCGCCTTGCGGAACGAGAACGACCATCAGCATCGTCGAGCCGCGCGAGCCGAAGACGCCGAGCGCGTCGGAGAGAGTCGCGAGCTTGGCATCGGCGACGCGGATATCGTCGTCGGTGACCGGAGCGGAGTTGTCGACTTGCAGGATCACGCGTGCGCCGCCTTCGATAGCGTCAGCGACGCCCGTCGAGAGCTTGCGGACGAGTGCGCGGGTCGCTTTGTCGTCGCCACCCGCGACGGTGATCTTCTTGCTGCCGCCGCTCTTGCCACCGCGCAGACGATTGATCGCTTCGACGTCACCCTGCGAGACGGGCGGCGGTTTCCCGAAGCGTCCCACGAGCTCCGCGAGCGGATCGTCCTTCGCTGCCTTCTTCGAGGCACCGAGCTCGTTGAACTTCGTCGTTCCGAGCTGCGTTCCGAGATCGCGAATCGCGCTGACGATCGAAGCACGATCGGCGCGAACGACACGCTTGAGCGAGACGCCCTCGCGCGCCATTTTGCGCAGCGCGGGCTGACTCTTCGGGGTGAGCTGAAGCTCCTCCGAACTCGCCGGGCGCACCCACACAACCACACGCGACGGCGTGCTTTGCGCCGACGCGGATCGGGCTAGCGGTAGCACGAGCACCACCGCGAGCA
>CAYZGY010000194.1:8568-11182 GCA_964478085.1 uncultured Planctomycetia bacterium | reverse complement strand
AGTCGGTGCGCACGGGGCCCGGAGGACGTTTTCAATTCGGCGACCTCCTCGAAGGCACCTATCGCATCGCCGCGGCGTCAAACGCACACGCCGTCTCGACGAGCGGGCTCCTGCGAGTACGCGGAGGTAACGTCCGTGGCGCGAGCCTCTCGCTCGATCCGGCGCGACGCGTCAACGTCGTCGCGAGAACCGAGGACGGCGGGCCGGCGCCCGGCGTCGAGCTGTACGCTCTCCTTCCTTTCAAGTCATTCGGCGCGGATGCGAACGGGGCGACGGCACGCCTCTGGCGCCACCGATCGATCAGCGATGTGGAAGGACGATTCGAGGTGATCGGAGTTCCGCAGAATCGATCGGTCGAAGTCGTATTTACGTCGCCGAGGTACCCGATCCTGCGCGCTCCCGAGAAGATCGACCTCGAGTCGACTGAGATCGAGGTCGTCGTCGGGCGCGGTCTCGAGCTTCGCGGCAAGGTCTCCTCTCCCGGCTCGACCCCCGCCGTGAAGGCTCGCGTCATCGCGTACACGCCTCTCAAGACGACGAGCCGTGCTCCCGCGCGCTGGATTCAGCAATCGTCGACCCTGACGAACGACAAGGGCCAATACGAGCTCTCGGGCCTGCCGAAGGGTGAGATCGCCCTCATCGCACGTCTCGACGGCTTCGCGCGCTCGCAAGTCACGATGCTCGACCTCACCTTAGGCGTTCCGAGGCGCTTCCAGCTCGATCTCGGCAAAGGGAAATCGATCCGCGGAAAGCTGGACGAGAAGACCCTCGAGCTCGACGCCGACTCACGCCCCGACCGCGGCATCGCGTTCCTCGTGCCGCGAGGGATCCAGCAACAGATCTTCGCCGAGAGCCCCTTCTCGTTCTTTCAGCTTCCGACCGATCACGCGCTCACCGAACGATTCGAGATTCGAAAAGACGGCACGTTCGAGACGCCTCCGCTTCGCGACGGAAACTACGTGATCTTCCCCTACCGTGACATTGCCGAATTGGCCCCGTTCGTCATGTCGCACCCGTCGACGTCGGGTCAGCCTCCCGTGCAGCCTTCGATCTTTCGCGCCGGAAAGTCCGACGTGGTGATCTCGAAGCCGCTGTTCGACCGGAAGCGCTTCGCCGGAAAGGTCGTCGCAGGAGAGGACGAGCCCGTGCGTGACGCCGTCCTACGCTTCGAGGTCAAGACGAACGCGAAACGCGCGGCCGTCTTCGGCGCCTTCACCGACCAACACGGTCACTTCGAGCTCGAGCTTCCGAAGCTCCTCCTCGCCGAAGCCGGCCATCAGATCGAGGCCATCGCACCGAGCGGCCAACGTGGGAAGTGCACGATCGGCCGTGGCGACGATCTCGAGAAGCTCTCCGTGCACGTCGCCGACGTTCACGCGATCGAGGGCATTCTCGTGGATGCTCGTGGCGAGGCGATCGAGGGCGTCGACGTCCACCTAGAGCAAAACTCGCAGTCTCGCTCGACCGACCTCGGACAATCGCCTCCGCAGAACGTTCGTTCGGCCGAGGACGGGAGCTTCCGGTTCGTCGGCCTTCTCGAGCACGCTCTCTACGACATCCGAGTGAGCACCGGTGGCTTCGGCGCGATTCGCGAGAAGCGAGTGCGCGTCGGAACGAATCTCGAGCTGACGCTTCGTGCCGAGTCGGCGATCCGTGGAAGGGTCGTCGACCTCGACGGAAATCCGCAGCGGGCGACGTACTTCTCCGTTCTCATCGCGGAGGGCAACGCACGCCGCACCGTGCCGTCGAAGTTCGAGAGCTTCGAGGACGGCACATTCGTGATTTCGGGGCTCCAGCCCGGAACGTACTCCGTTACGGCGCAAGGCGCGCCGACGAAAGAAGCTCGCGAAGGACCACGCTCCTACACGGTGAAGGGGATCGAGGTCGAGGAAGGCGGGACCGTCGAGAACGTCGAGCTCGTGCTCACCCGCATCGTTTCGGTCGTCGGAACGATCGTCGACGCCGACACGGGAGAGCCGATCGTCGGCGCGACAATTTCGGATCTCGAGGGGAGCGACCCGGTCGCCAAGGCACGAACGGTAACGAGCGACGCCCGTGGACGCTTCGAGCTCCCGGGGCTCGGTCGCGGTAGCCAACGTCTCTTTGTTCGCGCTCCGACCTACGGACTCTCCGAGTATCGACTCGACATCAGTGGTGAGTCCGACACGGAGGTCACGTGGAAGATCTCACGCGGAAAGAAGCTCCTCGTGCAGGTCGTCGACACGAACGGCCGTCCCGTCGAGGGCATCAAGCTCTTCAACTCGCGCGTCCGGCCGTTCCAACACCCAGAGACCGACGGCAACGGCCACGCGGAGCTGTCCTATCCCGGCGACATCGACGAGCTGTACAAGAAATACGGTGACATCACTTTCGGCGTCACCGGCCAGGGTTGGGCGACGCAGTCGGTCCAGGTCACGAAGGAGGACATCGCACGTGGCGACATCGCGGTGCGCGTCGAGGAAGAGTCGGTGATCTTCGGAGAGGTCGTCGATCACGAAGGCAAGCCGCTTCGCGGCATCCGTGTGACGGCTTGGAAAGACCGCAGCGGACTGACCACTCGGACGGACGCCGGAGGGCACTTCCGACTGGGCGGACTCGCCAGCATGATCTTTCG
>CAYZGY010000194.1:4286-8558 GCA_964478085.1 uncultured Planctomycetia bacterium | reverse complement strand
AGATCACCTCGAAGCACGTCCGCATGCCGTACTTCGAGAAGACAGTGGATCTCGCGAACGACCGCGAGCTTCGTGTCGACGTCGAGGTCAGCGATCCGGCGACTTGGACGCTCTTCAAGGTCAAGGTGCGCGCGATTCTCGAGGACGGCACGCCGCTCCCGGGAATGAAGTTCTACCGCGCCAACGGTTACGAGAACGAGGATCACGTCGGCGAGGTACGCCTGATCACGATCCACCGCGACATCCACGGGCACACGACCGACGACAACGGAACGTTCGAGCTCGAGTTCGAGAACGACCGCGTCCGATTCATCTCGTTCTCGGGACCCGAGACGACGCACGACGGCAAGCATCGCCGGCGCCTGCGGCCCGTCCGAATCGAAAACGGCGAAGCGGTGATCGTCTATTCCCCGAAGACGCCCTGAGCCCAGAACTCGATTTACGCGTTCAGGCGACGACCTTCGGCATCAGAATCTCCCTCAGCATCCGGTTCCTGCGCATGGTTGAGCGCGTCCAGTGGATCGAAACTCACTTCGAGATGTCGTAGCAGAAGATCGAGTCCTGGTCGCGCAAGTAGAGCCGCTTACCGGAGACGACGGGATGCGCCCAACAGGGCTTCTCGTCGTCTTCGCGCAGACCGCCGACCTTGAACTTCTTGTACTTCTTGAAGACAAACTCGCTCTTGAGGACGTACTTCTCCGGGCTGACCTCGACGAGACCCATCTTGCCGTCCTCGGTGAGGCAGTAGAGGTGCCCCTCCGCGTAGACGATCGAGCACTTTCCGATCCCCTTGTCCGTCCAAGCGACCTCGCCCGTCTTGAAATCGAGGCAAACGAACTTGTGCGTACGCGAGCTGTTTCCGCCCGAGTGGCCGTAGAGCTTGCCGTCGAGGAGGATCACGCCACCGTGGTGATTCTGCATCCGCTTGTGGAAGTAGACCTGCTCCGCTCCCGACTTCGACGCCTTGATCAGCGCGCAGCCCTGACCGTAGTCGCTCGTGACGAAGACTTTGTCGCCGAGAACGATCGGCGTCGCGCAGTTCGCGATACCGTTGTTCGCCTTCGTGTAACGCCAGAGCGACGAGCCGTCCTTCGCAGAGACGCCGATCGCGGCCTTGTGATTGAAGTGAACGATCTGGCGGACGCCGTCGATCGTCGCCGCGACCGCGGAAGCGTATCCGGCACGATCACTGAGGCCGTTCGACTGCCAGACGGTCTTGCCCGACTTGCGATCGAGCGCGACGACGGACGCGTCCTTTCCACCGGGAGCGCAGATGACCATGTCGCCTTCGACGAGCACCGACTCGGAGAGGCCCCAGCGGATGTTCTCCGCGTTGAAGCGCTCGAAGACATCGACGCTCCAGACCGACGAGCCGTCCTTGGTGTTCAGACATGCGATGGTTCCGTTCGCGCCCAGAGCGTAGAGCACGTCACCGACGACCGTCGGCGTGCCACGGGGGCCACTGCCACGATCGTTGCGGTAGGTCGAGTCGATCTTCACCTTCCAACTCGGCTTGCCCGTCTTCGCGTCGTACGAGAGCACGACCTCCTCATCGCCGACATTCCCCATCGTGAAAAGACGACCACCACTGATCGCGAAGCTCGAGTAACCCGCTCCGGCGCCGTCCGCATTCCAGAGGAGCTTCGGCCCACCGGTCGGCCACTTGTCGAGCAGACCGGTCTCGGTCGACTTGCCGTCACGGTTCGGACCGCGCCACTGCGGCCAATCAGCGGAGAAGAGATCCGCAGAAGCTGTGCAAAGGAAAAGAAAGAGAAAGAGAACTGCGGATGCTACCGCTACATGGTGGCGTCGGCTATTTGCGCGCATGGAAACGAGAAGCTCCTCAATGGCTTCGTGGGTACTCGTCGAACTCGGCCATCGTAACCGGACTTCGAGCGCGTTCGACAGGATTTCAGGCCGTCGCTTCGGCGACGGCAGAAGGACCGTGGGTGCGGAAATGATCGAACGTGTCAGGGTGTCGGTAGACGATCAGAGCCCAAAGACCCAGGGGGAGGGTAAACGGAGTCAAGAAATCGAAGATCGCGAGAATCTGCCCAGATCGCCGCGCCCACTCTTTGTAGACGAAAGCGCTCAACGACTGGCTGAATCGAAGGACGCCGAAGATCAAGAGAAGCAGACCGAGCACGACGAAACCCGTGCGATCACCGGGAAGCGCCTTAGCTTCGCTGTGGTACGTCGGGATGAACCGAGCCCACGAGCCATCATCGAACGCCTCGCCCCAACGCCAAGCGACGAGGAGCACGTAGATTCCGCCGAGCACCTCGATGACGGAGCGAACGACGGAGACGACGAAGATAGCGCGGAGGTGTTCGATCATGGTCCTCTGAAAATCTCGCCCGAATGTTCAGGTCGTCTTGAACTGCCCATCTTGAACTTCGTCGACCCAAAGGTGGGCGTCGCCGAGGATGATCTCGAGCTCGGGCCGCAGCGGCAAGAGAAGCTCGGGTGGCAGAACGAAGCCACGCGGCAGATCGGCCGGCTCGAGGTCGTCGAGCGAGCCATCGTCGAAATCGCCGCGCACGACAACCTGACCACCGAGAGGCAGTAGAAACGCCTCACCGCCTTCGTAGATCACGCACGCGTGCGCTGCCTCGACGCCTGGACAACGCAGCCGCACGCCGACGTTCGCAGACGAGCCGATCTTCACCTGACGAAAGACGCAGAAGTACTCGTGGAGCAGCCAGTTGCTCGCGCGCTGGAAGTGGACGTAGTCGACGAGACTGGCTCGATCAGAGTAGCCGGTCGCGGCTTGACGCGGTACTTCCGGAGCTCGCGAGTGGCGCAGGAAGGAGAGGTCGAGCTCGTTCTCCGACTTCTCTCGGAGAGCGCGGTGCCCGTCGAGCTCGAGAGCGGAATCTCCGATCGAGAGATGGAATCGATCCGACGAGAGCCGCACGGTCTTGCAACTTCTGACCCCACCGACACCGATGCCGAACTTCGCGTCCTCGGCCGGCTCGACGATGAGCGAAGCTCCCTCGGGACGAATCTCGCCGACACGCTGACTGATCGTCAGGTTTCGCTGCCAATTCTCGGGGTCTTCGGTCTTCGAACGACAAGGGAGACAGCGCAAGATCAGGTCGTTCCGAATGCCGCGCTTCGGATCGTTCGAGCGACCGAAGGAGCACGACTCGCGAAAGAGCAGGAAGCTCCGGCGCTCGCCGACACTCGTCTCCTGTCGAAGCACGAGCGAGCTCGTCACGCGACGACCGAGGCCGCGGTAGACGTCGAGGCACTCGAGCGGCTCGACACGACTGACGCCTTCGTCGATCGCTCCGAGCTGCGCGATGAGAACCGACGCGTCCTCGGGTCGATCGGCAGGCTTCTTCTCGAGTATCCAGAGGATGTAGTCGTTGATCGACTTCGGAATCTCGGAATGGAGGTCGCGCGGCGGACGGGGATTTCGATTGAGAATCGCGCCCGTGACTCGAGAAGGATCTCGCACCTGCGCGAACGGATGCTCGCCCGTGAGCATCTCGTAGAACACGATCGCGAGAGAGAAGAGGTCGCTCTGCGCGCCGACCGCCTCTCCGGTAATCTGCTCGGGAGACATGTACCTCGGCGTACCGACGCGCATGCCGTGCGTGATCGTTCCCGTGTCACCGACGAGATCGAGAAGCTTGGCGACGCCGAAGTCGAGGACCTTGACGGTTTCGCGACCGCTCGACCGAGTCAGGAGAATATTGTCGGGCTTGATGTCTCGATGGACGACTCGGTGCGCGTGCGCGACGTCCAGCACGCGCAGAATTCGTCGGATGATGCCAAGCGCGCGATCGACGGGGAGCTTTCCCTCACGACGGAGGACGACCTTGAGGCTCTCGCCGTCGATGAAGTCCATCGTGTAATACGGGATGCCGTTCTCGGTCATCCCCGAATCCCGGATCATCACCGCATCGGGATGAACGAATCGCTCCATCGCCTCGATCTCGCGTTCGAAGCGACGGCGAAACGTCGAGTCACGTGAGAACTCGACGTGCGGAGTCTTGAGCGCGTAGTACTTCTTGCGGTGAATGTGCCGGACTTTGTAGACCGTGCCGAATCCACCGGCGCCGAGTCGCGAGACGACCTCGTACTTCGACGCGACGATCGTGCCCGGCTTCCAGCTCGGGGTGAGCTCGGTACGCGTCGAGCCGGCGCATTTGCGAGCCTCGTGCGCTTCGCGGCGCGTCGGCGAGGGCTCTTGCGGAGTCGACGTCTTCTGCGGAGTCGACGTCTTCTGCGGAGTCGACGTCTTCTGCGGAGTCGACGTCTTCT
>CAYZGY010000194.1:1795-4186 GCA_964478085.1 uncultured Planctomycetia bacterium | reverse complement strand
GCCGAATCGACGTCTTCTGCCGAATCGACGACCGTCCGGAGTCTCGGCCGCTATCGGTCGAGGACGCGCTCAGGAACAGGGGCTTCGCGACCGAGGTCGCACCTGCGGGCATCGGCCGATCGGCCACTTCACCACAGTACGGGCAAATCCCTTCACTCTGAACTCCGGCGAAGTGGACTTCGCAACGTGGACAGTACATGAACTCATTCTCAAGGAGCACCCGACTTCGTTCAAGCGTCGAGGTCGCAAGGGCGTCGAATTCCGTTATGCTGTCGCCATGATCACCGACGCCCCCCGCATCCGACTCGTCGACTTCCGCGCCGTCATCCATGACACGAAGACACGCATGCCGTTTCGATACGGCATCGCCTGCATGACCTCGGCTCCCTCGCTCCACCTCGAGCTGACGATCGAGGACGGCTCCGGCAAGGTCGCGAGAGGAATCTCGGCCGACGGCCTGCCGCCCCGCTGGTTCGACAAGGATCCGGAGAAGTCGCTGCGTCAGAACGTCGAGGACCAGATCGCGGCGATGAAGATCGCGCGAGACGTCTTCCTCGAGAACGGCAAGGCCGAGCGTGTCGCCTACGCCCACTGGCTCGACGCGTCGAAGGAGATCTACCGCCGCTGCGCAGACGCCGGCCTCAACGACCTGACAGCGTCGTTCGGCAGCTCGTTCCTCGAACGCGCCATGATCGATGCGCTCGCACGGCTCGAAGGGCGCTCGCTCTTCGATTGCCTCAAGAAGGACCGTACAGCGTTCCCGGGCTCGAGCGTTCTCGGCGACAAGCCGCTGACGCGCCTCGGTGCGCGCCACACGGTCGGCCTCGCCGATCCGATCCGCACGGCGGACATCGCCCCCGAGGACAAGCTCGATGACGAACTCCCGCAGTCGCTCGAAGACTGCATCGTCCGCTACGGCATCTACTACTTCAAGGTCAAGGTGCAGGGCGATCACGCGAAGGACGTCGCACGCCTCGGAGCGATCGCCTCACTGCTCACCGAGAAGTGTCATCGCGAATTCCGCATCACGCTCGACGGCAACGAGCAGTACCGAGACATCGGCCAGCTCATCGAGCTTCTCGACGAGCTCAAAACTCTGCCTTCGGGTCAGGAGTTCGTCGACGCGACTCTCTTCATCGAACAACCGTTGAGCCGCGACCTCGCGCTCGAGTCCGATGTCGCGGATTCGATCCGCCAGCTCGACGCGGTCAAGCCCGTGATCATCGACGAGTCCGACGCGTCGCTCGACAGCTTCGAGAAGGCGATCGAGCTGGGCTACAAGGGCGTCTCGCACAAGAACTGCAAGGGCATCTTCAAGAGCCTTCGCAACCGCTCGCGCATCGTCGATCTCAACGCGAAGCACGGAGAAGGAGTCTACTTCCAAAGCGCGGAAGACCTCGCCAACCTGCCGATCATCCCGCTCCAAGAAGACCTCGCGATGGTCGCCGCGCTCGGCATCGAGCACGTCGAACGCAACGGGCACCACTACTTCCACGGCCTCGACCACCTGCCGAAGCGAGAGGCCGAAGCCGCGCTGAAGGCGCACCCCGATCTCTACCACCGCGTCGGCGATTCGATCTGTCTCAAGATCACGAACGGCGACCTCGAGTGCGCCTCACTCCAAGCGCCAGGCTTCGGCTACTCGGGCGAGATCGCGCTGGACGAAAGGAAGCCGCTCGAGGAGTGGTCGTTTCGCGAGGAGTAAAGAGATTCAAGCCCTCAGGGACTCAGGTCCAGTCAGGCGCCCGATCTACACGGAGACTTTCTTGAACCAGCCGGTTTCTCAAACCAGCGGGTGAATTCGGGCTGCTGCGGCAAGCCGAGGAAGGTTCAGGCTCCCGCCTTGGTCTCCTTCACTCTCGGCGATCAGCTCGCCGGAGCAGGACGAGGTGATCGAGAAGATCTTGCCTGCGCGGGGAGAGTGGGACCCGCCACGGCTACGCACGCGGAGGGTGCGCGAACCGCCGCGGCAGCTGGAGCAGTTCTCGATGGAAATCGACAAGGAGAGCTCGCGGTCGGGTCCGGAGGTCGACGAAGAGTTCAACCAGGACCTGCGCGTCGGTTTCGAACCACTGTGAATTCCGCCTCGCCGAACACCTCACCCGGCCCCGGCGCATAGACGCGCGAGGGCTCGGGTTCTCGAGAGAGCTGGGGCGAGAGTTCCTATCAATACTCCCGGGACGGTCCGGCGGGGATTACTCCCGGCACGGTCCGACGGGTCCGGCGCGGAGGACCGTGTCGTCACCGCTGCCCGTCTGGATGCGATTGTCTCCGCCGCTGTCCTCTACCCGGTCATCGCCGCTGCCCGTGTGGATGCGATCGTCTCCGTCACCGCTGAGGACCGTGTCGTCACCGCTGCCCGTCTGGATGCGATTGTCTCCGCCGCTGTCC
>CAYZGY010000194.1:0-1695 GCA_964478085.1 uncultured Planctomycetia bacterium | reverse complement strand
TCGATCCAGTTATCGCCGGGGCCCGTGTCGATGCGATCATCCCCCAGGCCACTGAAGACCCTGTCGTTGCCGCTACCCGACCGGATTACGTTATCCCCATGGAGATCGGCGATGCGATCATCTCCACGCCCCGTAGCGATGTCGTCGTCGCCCATGCCACCCTGGACCGTCATCGCCACGATACCACTGCCTCTGCTTCGCAGTCGGTCGTCTCCGGAAAAAGCCAGGAACTCGATGCCCTCGACCTCGGCTGCCGAGAATCTCGACCGATCCCTAGGCATCTCCCCCAGATAAGCCAGCACCTCGATGCCATGGTTACCGACGCGAAGATCGATCCGGTCGTCCTCGTCGGTGCCGATGATGCGAAGTTTGCTCTCTTGAAGCGCCACGCCGCTGACGAAGAACTCCGTCGTCGCGGACCCGGACTTGTCGGTCTCCAGATCCGTCACCGTAACCGTGGCCGTAAAAACCCCGGACTGCGCATAGACATGTGAGGCCGTGAACTCGCGCGAGCCGGCTGAGAGCTCGAGGCTGGAAAGCGCCGAGCCGTCCCCCCAATCCACGCTCACCTGGTGAACGTCGTGAACGCCGGGGTCGAGGAAGAAGCCCGTCAGTGTGCTGACAGCGCCCGGATCGACCGGTCCTGCTTGCGACTCGATCCGCGTGATGGTCGGCGCGACGTCCTCGATCTCGACATTGTGCTGATAGTCGGTGAAGCCTCCGTCTGGATAGAGGACGCGAACGTGGATCGCAGCCGGTCCATGCTGCGAAAATTCGTGCAGTCGAATCCCGAGACCAGAGCCGTCCGCGTAGTTGGCCGAGTTACGTTCCTCCTGGCTCATCGAGAAAAAATACAACGGCTCGCCAAGAAGGTCGAACTCATCACAATTCGTCAGAGCCAGCGCCACCGGATCGCCTTCGGTCAACGATCCCCTCGATTCGATCCAATGATAGAATCGACAGGTTTCTTCCGGAATCGGCACGGCGAGCGGAATCCTGGCGGAGCCTTCGTAGAGGTGAATCCTGTCCACTCCTGCGTAGGAAAAAACTGGTGATCCAACGGAAAGCTGCTCGGTGCGTTTCTGCAGAACGTAGCCCCCCCGCAGTCGGTCCGAGTTCAAATCATTCCACTCACCAGTATTGAAGAAGTAGGCATGATCTTCATCGCCGTTCGCGTTATTGGGCTGACCGACTTCCCAATTGGAGTAAATGTGGTCAACCGGCGGCGAGACGCTTTCAACGGAGAAAAAGGGCGTCGAGTATAGCCCCGAAGGTGAGTCGAAACCTCCAGTCACCCATTCCCAACGACCTTCGACCTTCTCATCGGAGGCTCCGATCCAGAGGCTGTAGATCGCCGTCTCCGCGATGAGCCCATAGATGTGCGCGTTGATCTCCTCCGTTTCGATGCTCGCCAGGATACCGCCTCGAGAAAGAGCGTCCTCCCAGGCCTCGTCCAGGGTGACACCGTAAATCTCGACGAGCGAGAAATCGTCAAAGGCGGCCGGCTGCTCGCTCAGAGCACTCAAGGTGATCTCGCCGGCGGCCAGGTTGAGGACGGCGACACCGGGCTCGACGCTCAGGGCGTCGTCTCTGGCCACTTCGCTGGCCACTTCGATGGAGGCGTCCGCCGTGGAGCTCCCCGCGGAATTCAGAATGGCCAGACCACCCATCTGAAAGCTGCCTCCGTAGCCCGAC
>CAYZGY010000193.1:1846-11186 GCA_964478085.1 uncultured Planctomycetia bacterium | reverse complement strand
TCACGCGTGTGATCCGGTTGAGAAAGGCGCGGTTTTCCATCTCTTGGAGGCCGTGCTTCTTCGTCCCCGCGCGACCATTGACGTCGTTGCGCGCGTCGGTCTGGGCGATGAAGGCTCGCCCCTTCGAATCGACGGCGAGGCCGTAGAGCAGTGTCCCGAGCGTATCGACGGACTCGACGAGCTCATCGGTCTTCGTGTCGAAGACGAAGAGGTCTCGGTCGGGTACCTCGGGGTGCTTGACGATGTCGGTCACGTGCCCGAGTGAGAGCACGTTGTTGTTCGCGATCGAGTGATTCCAGGCATCGAAGGTCACCAGCTTGCCGTCGATCTCGTCGCGCGCGCCTCCCGAGAGCTGCGTCTTGTTGTTCGACTCGAACGGGACGACATAAAGTCGATCGCCGCGCACGACGATCGCTCGCGGATCCTGCGCCTTGATCTCGAGTCGCTTCGTCACTCGGCGCGTGGCGACGTCGACCACCGCGATCTCGTTCTCGGACGAGAGGGCGACGTAGGCCTTGGCATCGTTCGCGAAGGCGATGCCCACCGGCTCGTCGAAGAGCGTCGACTTCGTCTCGGCGTCGAAGGCCTGAACGGTCGCGACGACGTGGAGGTGCGTCGGACTCTCCGGATCGGCATCGATGACGCTGACGGAGTCCGAAACGTGGTTCGAGACCCACACCTCCTTGCCGTCCGGGCGCACGGCGAGGCTGACCGGATCGATGCCCACACGAACACGAGCGACGATCCTTCGCGACGCCGTGTCGATCACATCGACCGTGTCCGTTGGCGTATTGACGACGAACACGCGTCCGTCCTTCTCGGCGATCGGGGCGGCGTGCGGGCTGACGAAGGTCGGATGGCCAACCTCGGCGAGCGCTGTCGGGATCCCCTTCACCGGGTTCCATGCAGCCGCGGGCTCCGTCTGGGCCCATCCCAGAGCTAATGCCAGAAACGCTGAAACCGACGAAACTTTCGTCATTCGGATGTCCTCTGCTCACGCTGTCTTCGACCGTCCGCCCACATCACCAGGAGGCGCTGGAGGCCGCGAGTGGCACCACCGTAAACAAGTCTGCACGCCGGAAAAAGGTGCCGCGGAAAATATCGTCGGCCTCACGTGAGGTTTCGTACCGAACCGAGACGTTGACATCACCCCTTCGAACCCGTGAGATGAATAGGTGGTTGGGAGGCGGTCGGAGAAGGTGTCTTCCATCGCCGGTTAGCAGCCCGTTGAAAAAGTCGATTCGGCGTCCAAGCGGCCGATTCGCTCGAAGCACTTTATCAACGGACTGTTAGGGTTCGAAAGGCAGGAGCCTCGACTCCCATCGAGGCACGCACGACCGCGGCGAGCCAATGATGTCGCGACGGTCGAGATAACGAGGATCCGAGATAACGAGGATCCCCGAAAGGGATAAGAGTCAAGATGTCCCATCAGCGATACCGATTCACCGTGTCGAGCGCCGTCATCGCCCTGGCCGGCCTCGTGGCGGGTGTCTTCATCGCGTGGGCCTCGGTCCGAGCCGAGAACCTCCTTCGCATCTCGACGGCGGAAGCGAACGCCGGCGATACGGGTGTCCAGCTACTCGTGACGGCGCGCAACGACGAGCCGGTCCACAGCTTCAGCCTCGCGATCACGTTCCCCGCCGACGTCTTCACGATGACGGACTTCAGTCTCGAAGGTACGCCGCTCGCGGAGCTCGAACCGGCATTCGCCGCACCCAACATCGACAACGAACTCGGCTTCGGCACCTTCGGACTCGTCTTCGAGCTCGACGGAGCGACGGGCGAGAAGTTTCTCGAGCCGCGCGAGCTCACGGACACCGAACGGGTCATCGCTCGGCTGACGTTCACGGTCCGCGCGGGAGCCGAAGGTGGCACGTACCCGATTCGCTTGACGCAAGGCGTCGGCCTCTCGGCGGTGGTCAACGAGTTCTCGAACGCCGGAAACTCGATCGAGCCGACTCTCATCGACGGCGCGATACTCGTCGGCGGTGAGCACATCATGGCAGCCGATCGAATCTCGGCAAACTGTGTCTCCGATCGCGCCCAGGCAGCCCCCGTACGATTCACGGTGCGCGGACAGAACTCGGTCCCGATCGACGGCGTGTCGGTCGTCCTCGAGTACGCCTGCGTCCATCTCTTCGGGTTCGATCCCGAAGAGAACGAGAACGACGCGGTCATCGGCGCGGGCATCGCGGAGGACGTCGGGTCGGAGATCGCCGAAGGACAAGTCGAGTTCTACTCGAGCCACGTCGCCGAGATCGGACGGGGCCTCTGCCGCTCGATCACGGGTCTCCTCTTCGATCGCTTCGAGCCGCTCCAGGGTCAGCAGCTCCTCGCCTCCGAGAACGGAGTCGACCAGGAGCTGATGGCGTACAACTTCAACATCAACTACAACACCAACATCATTCCGTGCGAGACCACGGAGAAGATCGACTTCCGCCTCGTGCAGGACCCGATCCCGGTCGTCGCGCCTGCGAACAACAGCTTCGCGATCGATGCGTTCAGCGTCCTCCCCCGCGTTTACCACGGAAGCATCTACTTCTGTACGGGAGCTCTCCGCGGCGGCGTGATCGACGGTGCCACGGGCCAGCCTCTCGAAGGTGCAAAGATCCAGATCGAGCCCGAGTATCGCGAGACGACGTCGTCTGCCGCCGGA
Source organism: uncultured Planctomycetia bacterium (assembly GCA_964478085.1). Classification (GTDB taxonomy): domain Bacteria; phylum Planctomycetota; class UBA8108; order UBA8108; family UBA8108; genus CAYMLL01. Next base: position 8,530 of record CAYZGY010000193.1, on the reverse strand, counting down.
ACCTGGTCCTTCCTCGATCTTCCCCCAGGCGAGTACCTCGTGCGCATCACGAAGGACGACTACTACACGGGAATCATCCCCGAGTTCGTCGTTCGCTGTGGCACGATCAACGACAACGACCTCGGGGAGTTCACGCTTCACCCGAGCGCTCCCATCAACGGCGGAGGGGGCCTGTGGATCAAGACCTTCGACACGAACCAGGACGGCCGCCACGATATCGCGGACGTCTTTCCGGTCGTCAGATACTTCTTCCTGGGTAAGATCGAGCCGGCGATCCACTGCCTCGACGCCCTCGAGGCGAACGGTGACGGTCGTCTCGATCTCAGCGACGCGATCTACTTCCTGAGGTACCTCTTCAACGGAGGGGATCTGCCGATCGCTCCGTTCCCGGATTGCGGGCAGCGTGAGGAGTCGATCGCGGGTTGCAACCAATTCTCGGCCTGCGCACAGAACGCGAACTGATCGCGTGGTTCCAGACCTGCTCGCATGGCGAGGTCACGTAACGGACTTCGGCTCGTCGCGGCGGTCGCACTGCTGACGCTGATCGCGGGAGTGGGCATCGTCGCGGTCAACTGGTCTCGCTTCGTCGCCTGGTATCACTTCCGCGAGATCTTCGAGCCACTCGGCAAGAACTCGAAGGGTCTCGATGAATTCCGTCACCGCGCGACGGCTTGCTCATCGCCAAGTACGAGGTCACGCAGGCGGTCTGGGAAGAGACCATGGACACGAACTCGTCCCACGCGAAGAGCCCGGATTTCCCCGTCGAGAACGTCTGGTGGCTCGAATGTCGGGAGTTCTGTCAGCGAACGGGATTTTCACTTCCGTCGGAAGCGCAGTGGGAATACGCCTGCCGGGCGGGGACGAAGGGCCCGCGCTTCGACGCGGCGAGTCTCGACGAGGTCGGCTGGTACGACGAAGACAGCCAGGACCCGAAGCGAAAAAGCCGCGGCGAAATTCGAGCGTGGGCGCAAGTCCGAGGACAGCAAGCTGATCAAAGCGCACGAGACGGCCGTCAAAGCCTTCACACGAAAGCTCGAGCTCGAAAAGGCGAGCGCCGTCCGGAAGAGCTTGAAGAAGATTCTCGACGGTCGACCGGTGCCCGCTCCGAATCCTCGCAGGACCGAGCCTGCTCAGAAGTCGTCGAGTCGAGGAAGGGCCCTCTCGATCGGCAAGCAAGGGATCACGAGTGTCGCGACGATACCCCGCCGGAGTGCCGCGGTCTCGGTCGACGACACGGGTCGACTCGTCTTCTGGAACCTCGATACCGGAAAGGCCCTGAAACGCGTCGACGCACACTCGAGAACAGCGATGTCCGTGTCGGTGTCGGCGAACGGCCGGATCGTCGCGACGGGCGGAGAGGTCGGTCGGACACGTGCCTGGAACGCGCGGACCGGCGGCCCGATCCGCGATCCGTTCAAGCTGGAGGGCTTCGTCTGGAGCGTCGCGCTGTCGTCGGCTCGAGACTTCCTCGCGATCGGAACGGATCGCGGAGCCTTGCGCATCATCGACTGGAAGACGCACAAGAGGATCACCGGAGTCGATGTGAGAGGCGACGGCGGTGTCTCGATTCGCGCGCTCTCCTTCTCGCACAACGGTGAGCGCCGGATCTTCGGCGGTGGAAAGTCTGTTCTCGGGATCGACATCGATGCCGGCTTTCACTTCCCCATCGGAAGCCATACAGGTCTCGTCACGGGTGTCGCCGGATCCTTCGATGGAACGACGGCCCTCTCGGGATCTTGGGACGGCGCGGTGAAGCTTTGGAGCGTCGAGGACAGAAAAGAGCTTCGGCGTCTCGAGTCGGGCCAAGACGCGCTCCACGCCCTCGTACTCTCGCCGGATGGCAAGCGCGCAGCGGTCGCCGGTGGCGGCCAGTTCTCATCGATGCGCAAGTGGTCGGGCGGAAAGACCCCGGCGATCCGTCTCTACGATGTGCGTACGGGGAAGCGGGTCGCTACCCTCCGGGGCCACGAGGGTCCCGTGTTCGGCTTGTGTTTCTCCTCGAACGGGAAGACGCTCGTCTCGGGAAGCCTCGACGGAACGGTTCGCGTCTGGCCGCTCGATTGATCGAGCTCAGGGGTGTTTTGCTTCTGAAGGAATTGGAGTGACCTGCCGATCTACCTGATCGGATGTTACCCGGTGGTGGCTCGCAACCGCATCCCCACGCAGGACAAGGCCGAAATCCTCAAACGTCACCTGGTCGATGAAGTTCCGGTTTCCGATCTTTGCGACGAGTACGACATCCAGCCCTCGAACTTCTACAGTAGGCAGCGCAAGCTCTTCGAGAACGCTGCTGATGCGCTCGAGCCGCAGGGCCGAGCCAAGCGCCAGAAGAAGGTCGACCGAAGGCGCTTTCCACCCCCGCCGGATTCGTGTCGGAGCCTGAACCGAGGCCAGGAAAGCGAAAAAAACGGCATCCGAAAGCTCGCTATTCCTTCACTTCGATTCCGACGAAGCCCGCGACTGCGGAACACGAAGTACATCCGTTGACACGCACGGGCTCACCGCGTGCACTGGAGTCTCCGAAGACCGAGCCTGACCTCACGAAGTGATGGAAACGCCGATGAGCCGCCTCCCTCTGATCCTCACCGCGATCTCGACCACACTCGCGTCTTGCGCATCCCCGGACCGCCCCCTACCGATGGGCGAAGTGACCTGCCTCTCCGGAACGAACGCCCGCATCGCGATCTCGATGGAGTCGACCCATCCCTACTTCGCCTTGCTCGAGCGTGCGGAGATCGCGGCGCTGACAGGCGAGCCGGTCGACGCGACAGACATCAAGGAATGCCGCAAGATTGCTCGGCAGCGCTTCTGGGACGCCGCGCTCGACTTCACCGACGCCGAGGAAGCTGCCGTTCACGATCTCGTACGCGAGATCCGTGACGCGATCGACGAAGACTTCCCGCTCGTATCGAGAACTCCCTGGCAGTTCGTCAAAGCGCAGAAGACCCTCTGCGGTGGCTTCTCGCACACGCGTTGGGGCACCATCATCTTGAGCGAGGAACGAGTGCGTGGACTGGCCGCGTTGTCGAACGACGAGAATCCGGCTCGAGAGCGCCGCCGCTACGCGAAGCTCTTCGTGCATGAGAAGCTCCACATACTCCAACGCGGCAGCCGGGACTTCGAAGAGCTCTACCAAAAACTCTTTCGCTGGAAGCGAGGGAGCATCGGCGACCATCGCTGGCTGCGCGAGCGACAGATCACCAATCCGGATGGAACGGACCTCGGTTGGCTCTACCCCGTGACCGACAGAAACGGCAAGACCCGATACTGGTGGCCGCGAACGATCCTCGCGACGACCGAAGGAGTCCCGCGCATGGGCCACGACTTCCTCGGCCGTGTCATCGAGCTCGAGCTGACCGACGGAATCAGCTATCGCGTGATCGCGCGGGATACAGACTCACCGCCCGAGAATGCGCTCGAGCTCGACGAGTTTTCCCCGCGCACCGCCCGCTTCCCCGTGAGACGCGGGCTCGCCCACCCCAACGAGATATCCGCATACCTCTTCGCTGATCTCGTCGACGAGCGGTACCTTCCCCCGATTCCGAATGCCGAGCCACGCTCACGGACACCGGAGCAGCAGGAGCTCTTCGACGCCTTTCACGAGTGGTGCAAGGAGCACCTCCGCTTCCCGTCGAGCTGAGCGGTCCGATCAACGCCGGCTGATCAACGCCGGCCGATCAACGCCTGCCAAATCTCGAACCCGCACGGCATGTGGAAGTCGGCCTTCTCGATGCTCCGATCGAGCCCTTCGCGTCGTGCACGGTTCTCGAACCACGGCAGAGCGTCGTCGGTCATCGTCAAGAGCGCCGGAAAGCGCGGCATGCGCCAGCACGTTTCTACGACCTGCGCCGCGCGTGCTCGGTCGCGGAGCAGCTTCTTCGTTCGGTACTCGGGCTCGAGGTCCTTGCACGTTTCCGTTCCGAGCTTCTCTGGATCGACGACCCCGTTGTCGATGAGGTCGCTTCTCGCCGGAAGCGCGTCGGGGTCATTGAGGACGCTGCACATCCACAGGTGCGTGACACGGCCCTCGAGTCCGTAGCGACCGGTGATGTCGCGCCCCTGGAAGCGCAAGTCACGCTCGATCGCGTTCGACTGACGACGATGCCAACTAACGAGAGCCTCGTTGAGGACGCACACTTCGCGAGATTCGAGCGAGAAGCCCTCGACCCGCCGAGGGATCAACGCTTCCGAGCCGGCGATGGGGATGCGAGAGGCTTTGCGCGGTGACGGCGGCGGAACGTGTGGCGGAACGTATGGCGGAAGCGGGATCAGCGAGTGCGCCGACCTCGAGCAGACCACCCAGATGATCAGGGCGCAGAACGACCAAAACGTCTCCATCTACTTGATCGGTGCTCTCATGGGGCCCGAACGAGTGAACCACCGAAACTTCACGAAGCGTACCGGGCACGCGAACGACGGATCCTATCGCGAGATCTGATGCGCCCGACTTTGCGAGGACCGGAGAGATGGACTACGATCGTCCGTCAGCGAGAAACGAGACGTGTCGATCGAACAGTCTTCATCCCAGCAACCCTCGGCCGAAAGCCGACGCCGAAGGACGATCCTCCTGGTCTCCCTCGGCGTCGTCGCCATCAGCGCCGTCGGAGCTGCGATCTGGCTCACCGAGCCGGAGAGCTCCAGCGAGGCTCGGCGCCTCTTCACGGTCACACGCGGTGACTTCGTCGTCACGGTCACCGAGCAGGGCACGGTCGAGAGCTATCGACAGACCGAGATCAACTGCGAGGTGCGCGGAGGCTACGGCGGCCGCGGCGGCCACTCGACAGTCAATTGGATCATCGCTCCGGGCTCGGTCGTCGAGAAGGGCGCGGAGCTGGTCCGTCTCGACACGAAGGTCATCGAGGAGACGGTCAGCCTCGGAAAGACCGACACCGATCTCGCCAAGGCTGCTCTCGCTCGCGCGGAGGCCGATCTCGCCAAGGCGGAGCTCGGCGTCGACGCCTACACGAACGGGTCCTATCGATCGCAGAAAGAGCGACTCGAAAGTCAGCGAATCGTCGCACGAGAGAATCTCGCGACGTCACGCCAACTGCTCGCGAAGACCGAATCGCTCTTTCGCCGCGGCTTCGCGACGAAGCTCGAGGTCGAGGCCAACGAGTTCACGGTCCGTCGCGCCGAGCTCGAGCTCGAGGTCAAGGAGACTCAGCTCGACGTCCTCGAGCGCTTGACGAAGGAGATGAACCTCGAGACGCTCCGCGGCGAGCTCACCGCGAGCCGTGAACGAGTCAAAGGTCGCACGGCCGGCCTGGCGCTCGAGAAGAGCAAGCTCGAGCTCGCACAGAAGGAGTTCACGGGCTCCACGATCGTCGCCCCGAAGAGTGGGCTCGTGATCTACCCGCCCAATGAAAAGTGGCGCGACACGCCTGCGGTCACCGAGGGCGCGAGCGTCCACAACAACCAGGTCCTCCTAGTGATGCCGGACCTCGCCGCGATGCAGGTGAAGTTCCAGATTCACGAGTCGATCATCCATCGCGTGACCGCGGGCCTTCCGGCACGCGTCTCGCTTACCGACTCGACGATTGACGGAGAGCTCTCCTCGGTCGCGACGGTCGCGAGCCCCGCGGGCTGGTGGACGGGCAACGCGGTAAAGTACGACACCTTCATCAAGCTGCCCGAGATCGACGGGCTGAAGCCCGGCATGAGCGCCGAGGTCGAGGTCGAGATCGCGCGATACCGTGACGTGCTCTCGATTCCGACAAGCGCCGTCCTCGAATCGGACGAAGGCCACTTTTGCTGGGTCGAGACGAGTCGCGGCACGGCGCGGCGCGAGGTGCGTCTGGGCGACAGCAACGACGCCTCGATCATCGTCGAGTCGGGAATCGAGGAGGGCGACCGCGTCCTGCTCGACCCGGTCTTGTCCGTCGATGAGGCTCGCGAGATCGCTCGGAATTCGCAAGTGCACACCATCGCACGTGGCGATCTGCTCGTAACGATCACCGAGCAAGGCTCGCTCGAGAGCTCGAACAACCGAAAGATCAAGTGCCGCGTGCGAGGCAACAGCACGATCAACCAAGTCATCGAGAACGGCACGCGGGTTCAGAAGGGCGACGTGCTCGTCCGACTCGAGAACAAACAGATCGAGGACTACCTCCACGAACGCACGAAGTTCTCCCACCTCTCTCGCGACGCGGCTATCGGCTTTCGGGCGCAGGCGACACGGGCGAAGCTCGCCATCTCCGAGTACGAGGAAGGTCGCTATCGCACGGAGCTGATGGAGCTCGAGAAGGACCTCGCGATCGCCAACTCGAACTTGCTGACGAACGAGAGCCTCCTCGCCCACGCGCGCGCGAAGCTCGAAAAGGGCTACGAGAGCGAGCTCAACTTCGAACGTGTGCAGCTCGCGGCGAGGAGCGCGCGCGAAGAGATCGAGATCAAGAAGATCCAGATCCAAGCGCTGAAAGACTTCACGTCGAAGGAACAGCTGACCAAGCTGCGCGGCGACTGGGAAGCTGCAAAGGCTTCTGCAGACGCCAACGAAGAGGTGCTGCGGCGCGACGAGATTCGCATGGAGCTCGCGGAGAAGGAGATCGAGCTCTCGGTGATCCGGGCCGAGGAGATCCTGCTCGCGCGGACGGAGAACGCGAGGATCCGCGCGGATCTCGACCTCGAGATCCACGGGCGGCCGAGCGCGCTGACCGTCGGCGGGGACCTCGAGCTCACCGGCGG
>CAYZGY010000193.1:0-1836 GCA_964478085.1 uncultured Planctomycetia bacterium | reverse complement strand
CGGCCTCGTGATCTATCCGACGATGGAGAGCTGGAAGCGCACTCCCGACATCGCCGAGGGAGCGACCGTGCACCAGAACCAAACGCTTCTGCTGATGCCGGACCTCTCGAAGATGCAGGTGAAGCTCGGCATTCACGAGTCGGTCGTCGATCGCGTCGCCGTCGGCATGCCCGCACGGGTCACTCTCTCTGACGCAGAGCTCGAAGGAGAGATCTCGCATCTCGCCACGACCGCGCAGCCCGCGACTTGGTGGACCGGCGGACTCGTCAAGTACGAAGCGCTCGTGCCGCTCCCGTCCATCGAGGGGCTCAAGCCCGGCATGAGCGCCGAAGTCGAGATCACGATCGCTCGACACGACGACGTGCTCCTGATCCCGCTCGCGGCGATCGAAGAGACACCGGAGGGAACTTTCTGTCACGTCGGAGCTCCCCGCGGCGCCGAACGACGGTCGATCGAGATCGGCGACAGCAACGACGAGTTCGCGGTCGTGATGTCGGGTCTCGACGTCGGGGAGCAAGTCGTGCTCGATGGGGAAGAGTCGTCCGAAAAGTAGGACGCTCGCCGCAGATCCGTCACGAAGACCTGATTGGCGACGCTGGCGATTCGCACTTTCTTGCGACGACGCCCGCCTCGCGTAGGGTGCGACAGAAGAGATCCTTCCAACCACCGGGGGACGAAACGATGTGGCGGAACGGCATGTGGCGGAACAGCATGTGGCGGAACAGCATGTGGCGGAATGACAGCGGACGATGGTCGATTCTCTCCGTGACCCTCCTGTGCTCGTGTGGAGCTCCGAAGAAGGACCCGCTGCGACGACTGCCCGTCGTCGAGCCGCTGCCCGACACGAGTGTCGACGAGCTGATCGCGTCGGTGCGAGCAAACGACGCATCCGCGACGTCTTCCGCGATCGAGCTCGTCAGTCGCGGGGGCAACGCGATCGACACGCTCTCCGAGAACTTCGAGAGTCTCCAAGGATTGAATCGACAGCGGTTCTATCGAGCGCTGCTCGAGAGAGGTCCGGACTCGGTCCGTCGCGCCAAGAGGATCCTCTTAGAGCACGGCGTCAGAGAGCGCGCTTCACACACGTCACCTGTCGTCTGGCTATGCCTCAGGTTGATCCATGGCGAAGTTCACGACGAGTTCGTCGCGAGCTTGAGCTCTGAGAATCCTCGCCGAGCTTTTCACGCAGCCGTCGTCTTGATCGAAACGGGGCACCCGATTCCCCCATCGGCTCCTCCGATCGCGGCGATGCTCGACGACGAGGATACCCGCGCGCGCCGGAACGCGATCCGGGCCATTCGAAAGCTCGGCCCGGTCGCTCGTGCGGTCGCGCCGAAACTGATCGAGCTCCTCGACGATCCGGCGTGGAACGACTCGAGCGACATCAACGACTACAAGGCATGGCAAGACACCCGGGATCACGTGCTTCGAGCCGAGATCCCGGGCACACTTCTCGCGCTCGCCCCGGATGACCCAGACGTCATCTCCGCTCTCATCCGTGCTGTGGGTGATACTGATCCGTGTTTTGCAGCCCACATCCTCGGCTGCTTCGGTGATCGAGGGCGCCCCGCGATTCCCGATCTCGTCCGCCTCTTGCGAGAGGCGCGGACGAGCTACCTGCGCACACCTTCGGCAGCCTCGCTCGGATGGCTCGTGCGCGACGATGAAGACGCGATTCTCACTCTCACTGAAGCGCTCGAGGATTCGAGCAAGACCGTTCGCAAGACGGCGTCGGATGCGCTCGCAAGCATTCGATCGACCGAAGAGGAGATCTGAGCTCCCTACCAGGAACTCGACCCTACCAGCCCGCAAAAGCGAGCTCGAGCGCAGCGTCGA
>CAYZGY010000192.1:0-11223 GCA_964478085.1 uncultured Planctomycetia bacterium | reverse complement strand
GGTTTTGATCGCTGGCGATCCAGCTCGCCAGCGCGATGCGTACGCCGCTCGAGGGAATCTCGGGGGGCAGCTTCGGGAAGCTCGGCTTCGGCGGATTCAGAATGCGGGGAAAGCCCGGCTCGACCTTCTCGCCCGGTGCGTGCGCGTTGCCTCTCGCGAGGATCCACGTATCGCGCGGCGAACGGCTCCGTTCGCGAACGCAGAGGCCGCGAGCGGGCGGCTTCTCCTTCGCGTTGAGCTCGGCGAGCTTGTCCTTGAGCTCGTCGTAGCGCTTGATTTGGTACTCGTCGAGTCCGAGCGACTGATTCGCCTCGACGAGCTCCCGCCTGACGAGGGTCGACTTGCTCGCCTCGATTCGATCTTCGTCCGAGAGCTGCGCGAGGACGCGATCCTCGAGATCGCGGCTCTCCGCGTGGATGCTCTGCCGATCGGCGTGGAAGGGATGAACAGGCGCTTCGAGCCCCGGGAGATCTCGCTGGTAGTTCTCGAGAACGAGTCCCGGCTCCTCCTCTTTGACGTGCGGGAGGAGGTTGCGGAAAAACGCGAGGAAGCTGTAGTAGTCACGCTGCGTCAGCGGATCGATCTTGTGATCGTGACAGCGCGCGCAGTCGAGCGTCAGGCCGAGGAAGACCTGGCTCGTCGTCGCGACGATGCCGTCGATATCGTCGTACTGAGCGGCGAGTCGATCGGTCGGGTCGAAATCCCAGGCGCCGAGGCGGAGGTATCCCGTCGCGATGAGTCCTTCCGCCGTGACGGGGAGCATCTCGTCGCCCGCGATCTGCTGCTGGAGGAAAGCGTCGTAGGGCTTGTCGTCGTTGAACGCCGCGATGACCCAGTCTCGATATCGCCACGCGTTCGGCTTGAGCTCGTCGTTCTCGAAGCTGTTCGTCTCGGCGAAGCGGACGAGGTCGAGCCAACGCCGTCCCCAGCGTTCACCGAAGGCCGGGGAGGCGAGGAGTCGATCGACGACCTTCTCGAGAGCGGCGGGTTCGTCATCGGCGAGGAAGGCCTCGATCTCGTCGAGAGACGGCGGCAGGCCCGTGATCGCGTAGTGGGTCCGCTTGAGCAGCTCGGTCTTCGAGGCGCGCGGATTGGGCTCGATGCCACGAGCCCGGAGCTTCTCGAAGATGAAGGCGTCGATGCGGCTCGCGTTCCAGGCTCCGGCGGCGATCGCGGGCGTCTCGGTCGACCGGATCCCTTCGAAAGCCCAGTGGGATTCCTTCGCGGGCTCGTGAGCGCTCGCGGAGAGCGTACCGAGGGCCACGACGCAGAGCTTGAGCACGGAGACTCGTTGAGAAAAAATATGACGAGACATACCGCTATTTTGCACGGCACGCCTCGTCAGAATCCAGTGGCTTTCGACGAGGAAGCTCTCGCTGAGCGACCGCCCAGTCAGGACTTATTTCGCGAACAGCGTCGCCTTCGGCGGAGCGGCGAGATCCTGGTATCGCTTCTCGACGTCTTCGCGCTTCGGATCGTGCGAGCTCGCGATCCACCAGCGGTAGTTGACGCGGAGCAGGTTGTCCTTGCGGAGCTTGAAGGGGAAGTACTCGCCGAAGCGGCCGTAGAGGCGCTCGGACGAGCGACGGTCGTCCGAGTTGGCCGGGTGGCTCAGGTACGCGACGGTGTACTGCCCGTCGTTCACGTGAATGCGGATCGCGTTCCACGGCATGTTCGTGTGTTGCTTGTTGCCGGGCCAATTGACCTGCTTGTCCTCGGGCAGATCCTTCCACTTCCCGGGGCGCAAGTAGCGCGTCTTCTTCTGGTTCTCGGCGACGTACTGGGCCGATCGGAACTGCACGCCCGCGTGTTGCGGATCACCGTCGAGATCGACCGGGCCGCGCGTCGGCGTCAGCGTCGAGGAGAAGTGGATCAAGTGGTGGCCGCTCGACTGACGGAAGACGAGGAGACGACGGACCTCACTGATGAACGTCTTGCCTTCGCGATCGTTCCAGTGGATGCGGACCTCGTGGCCACCGAAGACAGGCCCTTCGAAGCGCTCGAGCTCCTCGACGTGCACCGAGTGCTCTCCGCGAGCGGCGTGCCAGATGTCGTAGCTCTTGCCGTCAACTTTGCACTTGTTGTAGCCGAAGTAGATGCCGCGGTGGTGCGGGAAGAGGCCCCCGACGCCTTTCGTGATGAACTGCTTGCCGTCGGGCGAGTAGACCATGTGGAAGGGCTTCTTCGTGTTCTCGATGTCGGTCTTGTCGAACTTCGTGTGCATGTAGCGCAGGACCGGGCGGTCGCCGAGCACGAGATCGTTCGACGTGCCATGATCGCCCGAAGACGCCTTCCACGAAAACGTCGAGTCCTTTCCGCCGGCGGCTGCCCTTCCTCCGGCGGCCAACTCGCCGACGACGATCTTGTACTCGCGCGTGGCGCCGGCCGCGAGCCTGTCGACGACGAACCAGATCTTTGCGTGCTTCTCGTCGACGATCTCGACTTGCGCCGCTCGCTTCTTGCCTTCCGAGACGACGTAGGCCTTCGGCTCGCTCCAACCGTCGCGGTCGATCATCGCGCCGACCGGCGTCTCGACGCGGTCGGACTCGCCAGCTTCCACTCGAACGTGGATCTCTTTGGCGTCCAAGGAGGTGTTCGTCGCGAACACCGAAAGAGCCGCGAGCGCGGCGACGGCAATGAAGCGTGAAGACATGGGTTTCGCTCTTCCTCGTAAGTTTCGAGTTCGTGGGGAGCGATCAGCTTATCCGCTCGCATCCCCGTCATCGAGATCGAAGGCGAGCCCGGTGGGGCCTGCGTTGATGATGGTTGTCCTGTGAACCGTGGAGGTTTCGCCCCACGACTCGTGGATATGCCCGCAGACGACGAGGAGGGGAGACGTATTCACGATCGCGTCGAGAACCGAGCGCGAACCGAGCGATCGTCCGTTCGTGTCGCGGTCGCAGTGCCCGAGAGGCGGCGAGTGCGTGACGAGGACGCTGTCGGGCTCGAGCGGGGCGAGAAGCTCAGCGGCGGTCGTCTCGTCGAGATCGAAGCTCCAGGAGCCGAAGGGGGTCAAGGGAACGGCTCCTCCGAGGCCGAAGAAGGGGACGCCCTCGATCGTCGTCGATTCGCCGTGCAGCACCCTCGCAGCGGGCCAGTCCTCGCACGCCTCGCGCAGCTCTCCGTCGGACTCGCTATTGCCGCAGACGAGGACGGTCGGCGTCGTGATCTCCGAAAGGGCTTCGACGACCGGTGTGAGACCACGTCGCGTCGTTGCGAGGTCGCCCGCGACGATCACCACGTCGAAATCGCTCGAGCGTTCGACGAGACTGCGCGCAGCGCGTAGGCTGCGGTGAAGATCACTGGCGAGGAGGAGGCGCACGATCGCTTCGCTCCGCAGAGTTTTCAGCTGACGATGCCCCTGACGACCTTTCCGTGAACGTCCGTCAGGCGGAACCAGCGGCCTTGATGCTTGAACGTCAAGCGCTCGTGGTCGATGCCGAGGAGGTGGAGGATCGTCGCGTGGAAGTCGTGGATGTGGACGCCGTCCGTCGCGATGTTGTAGCCGTAGTCGTCGGTCTCGCCGTACGTCGTTCCGGGGCGCACGCCGCCGCCAGCCAGGAAGAGACTGAAGCAGCGCGGGTGGTGGTCGCGGCCGTAGTTGTTGCCCTTGAGCTTCCCTTGGCAGTAGTTCGTGCGTCCGAACTCGCCACCCCAGATGACGAGCGTGTCGTCGAGGAGGCCTCGGCGGCGTAGATCACTGATGAGCGCCCCGGTCGCTTGGTCGGTCTCGCGGCACTGGTTCGAGAGACCGCCGGGGAGTCCGCCGTGCTGATCCCAACCAGGGTGGTAGAGCTGGATAAATCGGACGCCGCCTTCCGCGACACGTCGCGCGAGGAGGCAGTTCGCCGGGTAGCTTCCCGGATTGCGCGCGGCCTTGCCGTACTCGTCGAAGATGTAGTCGGGCTCCTGCGAGATGTCGGTCGCCTCGGGGATCGAGCGCTGCATGCGGAACGCGAGCTCGTACTGCGCGATGCGTGCCTCGACCGCGGGATCGGGTCGATTCTCGATCTGCAGCTCGTGCAGCTTTCCGAGCTTTGCGAGCATCTGGCGACGCGAGCCTTCGTCGATGCCGCCAGGGTTTTGCAGGTAGAGGACGGGATCGCTTCCCGAACGAAAGCGAACACCTTGGTGCTTCGAGGGGAGGAATCCGGCTCCCCAAAGACGCGAGACGAGCGGTTGGCCGCCCTTGCCCTTCGTCACCATGACGACGAACGAGGGCAGATCGCTGTTCTCCGTCCCGAGCCCGTAGTCGAGCCAAGCACCGGCGCTCGGGCGACCCGGAAACGGCGAGCCGGTCTGAAAGAAGGTCACTCCGGGGCCGTGGTTGATCGCCTCGGTGTACATCGAGCGCACGATGCAGAGATCGTCCGCGACCTTCGACACGTGCGGCAGCCGGTCACTGATCCACTGGCCGCTCTCGCCGTGCTGCGCGAACGCGAACGGAGAGCTGACGAGCGGCAGGCTCGACTGATTGCCGCTCATCGCGGTGAGTCGCTGGCCTTGACGGATCGATTCGGGAAGCTGCGTGCCGTGCTTCGCCTTGAGCACGGGCTTGTGATCGAAGAGATCGATCTGCGAAGGACCACCGCTCTGGAAGAGGTAGATGACGCGCTTCGCGCGGGGACGCACGTGGGGGACCTCGAGCTGAGGCCCGCCCGCTGCCCTCAGCGAAGCGTCGGCAGATCGCGCTTCGCGCTGGGCGAGGCTCGCGAGAGCGATGCCGCCGAGTCCCATGCCGAACTCGTTGAGAAACCGTCGCCGGCTCATGTCCGTGGTCGGCTCGTACCCCGTGCACGGGCTCTTCGATTCGCTGCGCTGCGTGTTCATCGTCTTCATCGATCTATCGCTTCTGGACACATTCGTCGAAGTTGAAGAGGGCGTTGGCGACGACGCCGGCGGCCGCGGCTCGATCCTGCGGGAGCTTCTTGTCGTGCGGCTGCTGTCCGGCCCCGAGGAAGCTCTCGGCGTTCTTCGGGTTCGCGGCGAAGTAGGCGCGTTGCTCCTCGAAGAGCTCGCGGAGTATCTCGAGCTCGCGGTCGCGAACCTCGCGACTCGTCAGTCGTCGGAAGATCTCGCGGAGGATCGCGTCGGTCTTGTCGCCGTGCTTCGCGACCATCTTGGCGCCGAGGACGCGGGAGGCCTCGACGAACTGCGAGCCGTTGAGCAGCACGAGCGCTTGGAGCGGTGACGACGTTCGCTCGCGCTTGACGCGGCAGACGTCCCGCTTCGACGCGTCGAGCGCCATCATGACGGGCGCGGGGCCCGTTCGTTTCCAGTAGGTGTAGACGCTGCGCCGGTAGGCTCCCTCGCCCTTGTCGTGACCCATCGGCTTGAACGAGAGGGGCAAGTCGTAGGGCTTCGCCGGGGCGCCGCCGAACTTGTCGACGAGAATCTCGCTCGCCGCGAGAGCGTTGTCGCGGATCATCTCGGCCGGCAGCCGGTAGCTCGCGCCGCGCGCGAGAAGGAAATTGTCGTAGTCTTTCTCTAACAACTCCTCGGTGATCGTCGAGTCCTGCTGGTACGTCGCGGAGAGGACGATCTTCTTGAGCAGACGCCGCAGGTCCCAGCCGTTCTTGCGGAAGTCGTGCGCGAGCCAGTCGAGCAGCTCCGGGTGGGTCGGTTGCTTGCCTTGACTGCCGAAATCCTCGGGCGTGCGGACGAGTCCGTGGCCGAAGCACATCTGCCAGAAGCGGTTGACCGCGACGCGCGCCGCGAGCGGGTTTTCGTCGGAGGTCAGCCAGCGAGCGAGGCCGAGACGATTGCGCGGGAGTCCCTCGGCGATCGGCGGGAAGACGCTCGGAGTCTGCGGCTCGACCGTGTCTCCTCGCGCGTCGTACGCGCCACGGTGGAGGACGTAGGTCGGGCGGCGCGGCTCGAGCTCGCGCATGACCATGATCTCGCGAAGGCCATCGACTCGCTTGCTGCGTTCTTCCCGACGCTTGCGGAGCTCGTCTCGCTTCTTCTTCGCGTCCTCGTCTTGCGTGAGGAGATGGTACTCCCCGAGCGCGCGTCGTTCGGAGTCCGAGAGCGCGTCCGCGCCGGCTTTCTTTGCCTTGGCCAAGAGCGTCGAGAGCGCAGCTCGGTCGTGGATCTGCGCGACCTCGACGGCGCTGAGCTCACGGTTGAACACCTCGAACTCGTCGACGAGCCCGTTCGTGAAGCCGCGGTCGCGGAAGCGCTCGCCGATCGTGATGTTGTCGCCGCCGCTCCCCGTGATGTTCTTGTAGAGGTTGTCGCGGTAGATCTCCTGATCGGCGAGCTTGCCGTCGACGAAGATCTTGAGGCCCTTCGCACGGCTCGAGCCGTCGTACGTGATCGCGACGTGGATCCAGGTCTTCGTCGGAATCGGCGTCTTCGTCTTGACGCGCATCGCGTTGCCGGGCCAGAAGTGGATCAGCGACGTGCTGAGCTTGCCTTCCTCGATGAGGAGCTGGTACCCGCGGCTGGCCGAGTCGGTCCACGCGCGCGAGCGATGGAAGACGACCGCGCGTTCCTTGACGTCGGGCGTGTTCATCCAGAGTGCGACGGAGAACGGATCGTAGCGACGGAAGTTGCCGACGCCGACGCCGATACCGTCGTCACCCGAGAGCTGAACGGCCTTGCCGATCTTGCCTTCGATGCTCGGGTTCGCGCCGCCCTTGTGTCCCTCGAAGTCGAGGTGCTTGACGCGTCCCGAGATCTCGGCTTTCGCGGGATCGAGCTTCGTGCGGATCCACTCGTCGACCGCTTCTCGGCGCCCTTTCGTGAAGGCCTCGTAGTCGCGCTCGGCCTCTCTGATCTTCTCCTCGACCTCGGCGATCTCCATCTTCTTGTTCTCGTCGATGAGGAAGAGCGTCGGGGTCGGCGTCGACCTCGTGAAGTACGAGTAGAGACCGGCCTCGTCGACCGAGTTGAAGAAGGCGAAAAGCTGGTAGTACTCGCGCTGCGAGATCGGGTCGTACTTGTGGTCGTGGCAGCGCGCGCATTCGAGGGTCAAGCCCAGGAATGTCGTGCCGAAGGTGTGGGTTCGGTCGGCGACGTACTCGACGCGGAATTCCTCGGGGACGCTGCCGCCCTCGACTTTCTGCGGGTGAAGTCGTTGGAAGGTCGTCGCGAGAATCTGATCGTCCGTCGGATTCGGGCGCAGGTCTCCCGCGATCTGATCGATGATGAACTCGTCGTAGGGCCGATTCTCGCGAAAGGCACGCAGCACCCAGTCACGCCAAGGCCAGACGAAGCGGTCTCGATCGACCTGGTAGCCGAAGCTGTCGGAGTATCTCGCCGAATCGGGCCAATCGGAGCACATGCGCTCGGCGTACGCGGGACGCTCGAGGAGATCGTCGACGACCTTCGCGAGCGCATCGCCGGATGTGTCTGCGAGAAACTTCTCGATCTCTTCGAGCGTCGGCGGCAAGCCCGTGAGGTCGAAGGTGACGCGCCGCAGGAGTCGTTCCTTCGACGCACGGCTCGTCGGCTTCAGCCCGTGCTTCTCGAGGCTCGCGAGGATAAAGAAGTCGATCTCGTTCTCGCACCACTCCTTGTTCTCGACCTTCGGGAGCGGCCTGCCCTGAATCGGCGTGAACGCCCAGTGCTGACCGTACGGTGCGTCTTGCGCGATCCAGCGGCGGAGCGTTTCGCGCTCCTTCGTGCTCAG
This sequence comes from uncultured Planctomycetia bacterium, assembly GCA_964478085.1. Classification (GTDB taxonomy): domain Bacteria; phylum Planctomycetota; class UBA8108; order UBA8108; family UBA8108; genus CAYMLL01. The sequence goes on along the minus strand of CAYZGY010000192.1, from coordinate 3,587 downwards.
CGAGAGCTTCGAGTCCGCCGGAGGCATGCGTTCGGCCGGATCGGCGTGGTCGATGCGCGCCAGGAGCGCGGCGGGCTTGTCGCCGCGTGCCGTCAGGACGCGCAACGCGTCGTCGCGCGTGTCGAGACGGAGTCGCCCCTTGCGCCCGGCCTCGTCGGGGCCGTGACACTTGAAGCACTTGTCCGAAAGGATCGGACGGACGTCTCGGCCGAAGTCGAGGTCCTGCGCGAGCATCGCGCCGCTCGAAAACAGCACGAGGATTCCCGAGGCGGCTACTGTGAGTCGAATCTTCCGTGGTGTCGCCACGATGGTCTCTCTCCGAGGGTCACAATCAGCGCTATTCTCGGAGACCGGAGAGGGGTTCGACAAGTACCGATCGACGGATCAGGGCCGACTTTCTGCGCTGCGGAAGATTTCCTGTGGGATTCAGGGGCGTGTTCGGTCGTCGCGATCCTCAGCGACGTTCGATCGGACCGCGCTTCAGATGGTTCTCGAGGTAGCGCTGCAGAAGATTCCGCAGGTGGACGGTCGTGTGGACGCCTTCCCGAATCGAGTGCGAGCGATTCGGGTACGCCATCATCGAGAACGGCTTGTTGTGACGCACGAGCTCGTTGATGAGGACTTCCATGCCCTGGTAGTGGCAGTTGTCGTCGCCCGTTCCGTGGATCAGGAGGAGATTCCCCTTCAATCGATGTGCGTGGGTGACCGGCGAGCCTTGCTGGAAGCCCTCGACGTTCGTCGACGGCAGGCCCATGTACCGCTCCTGGTAGATCGTGTCGTAGAGTCGCTGATTGGGCACCGGCGCGATGACCATCGCCGTGTGGTAGAGGTCGGGGTAGCGGAAGATCGCGTTGAGGCTCATCGACCCGCCACCGCTCCAGCCCCAGACGCCGACGCGCTTCGGGTCGAGGTAGGAGCGCGACGCGAGCACGCTGCGGACCGCGGCGGCCTGCTCCTTCGGCGCGAGGATGCCGACTTGGCGATAGACGCACTTTCGCCACTCGCGTCCGCGAGGCGCGGGCGTGCCTCGATTGTCGAAGCTCATGACGACGTAACCGCGCTGCGCGAGCATCCGGTGCCAGAGGTAGCGGCTTCCGCCCCATCGATCGAGCACCGTCTGTCCCGCCGGCTCGCCGTAGACGTAGACGAAGAGCGGCCAGGATTTGGAGCCCTTCGGCGCATCGGGGTCGAGACCGGGCGGGAAGATGCCCCAGCCGTCGAGCTCGACGCCGTCGCCGATGTCGACGCGGAAGAACTTCGACTTCTGCGGCGTCAACTTCGCGAGCCTTTTGCGCAGCTCCGAGTTGTCCTCGAGGACGCGCACCGTCTCGTGGCTCGGCAGGCGGACGAGTTCGATGACGGGTGGCACGTCGAAGGACGAGTACGAATGAAGCGCGTAGCTACCGCCGGGCGAGAGCGTGTAGCGATGCGTCCCGCACTGATCCTCGGGCGTCAGGCGTTCGGCCTCGCCGCTTCCGTCGACGCGCGAGCGGTAGAGGTAGCGCTGCGTCGCGTTGTCGGGTGACGCCTCGAAGTAGGCCCAGCCGCGCTCGACGTCGACTCGAAGGAGACGCTGGACGTCGTACGATCCCTTCGTCATGCACCGCGCCGTGCCGTTCGACGAGTCGACGAGGTAGGAGTGACGCCAGCCGTCACGTTCGGACGCGAACGAGAACTGCGCGCCGCCGTCGAACCAGTCGATCTCATCGAGAACGCGGACCCAAGCCTCGTCGCGATCCTCGAAAACCTGCCGCGGGCGACCGCTCGCCGCTTCGACGAAGAGGATGCGATTGTGGTTCTGCAGGCGGTTGAGGTACTGGAGCGAGTAGGTCTTCGCGTCGACCCAGTGCAGTCGCGCGATGTAGTTGTTGCGCGGATCGCCCTCGACGCGCGCCCACGTCGTCTTGCCGCCTGCGACCGGGATCGCGCCGACACGGCAGATGGAATTCGTCTCCCCGACCTTCGGGTACTCGATCCACTGAATCTTCGGGTAGAGGCCGTCCGTATTGTTCACGAGCGGAAACTTGCGCACGCCCGTCGTGTCGATTTGCCAATACGCGATCGTCTCGCCGTCCGGGCTGAACCGAAAGCCGTCGCGCAGCCCGAACTCCTCCTCGTAGACCCAGTCGAAGGTGCCGTTGATGACGGCGTCCGACTTGCGCTGTGTCAGTCGTCGGACGCTTCCGTCGCGCAGGTCCTCGATCCAGATGTCTCGATCGTGCACGTACGCCGCGACGGGAGCCGTCGGCGAGAGCTTCGCGAACATCAGCGTCGATGCGGGCGCGTCGCCGCCGAGCCGCCGAAGCTCGCGGCTCGAGCGATCGAGGATCCAGTAGTCTCCGCGAGTGTTGCGACGCCAGACGCGCTTCGAGTTCGTGTAGATCAAGACGAGCGAGCGATCGTTCGAGAGCGTGAAGTCTTCGATCTCGAGCGGCTTCGCTCCGAGAGACGGGACGAGGTGTTCAGCCGAGACCAGGACGCTGCGCGATCCGCTCTCGACGTCGTACGCGACCAGGTCGGAGCCTCCCGACGGCCCCTTCGCGCTCTCGATTTTCGCGTAGGTCGAGTCGTCGAGCCAACGCATGGAGACGCTCTTCGAGCGGAACTCGCTTCCGGAGTAGATGCGCTCGACCGTGAGCTCGCCGTCTTTCGACGCGACAGCCGACGTGAGAAACAGCGCGATCCAGGGCAGCAGGCACGTAGCGCGAGAGAGACTCGGCATCGGGATCTCCGGTCGTGTGACAACTTGGCGGCATTCCTCGTTCCCCAGAACGATGGTCGCCGGGAAGGAGCCTGTCAATCATCCTCGCGTCTGTGCGGGAGCTGTTCGCGTCGTCCGTTGACAAAGAGGGCAGGCGCCTTAACATCCACGCGAATCCTGTTTCGAATCTCGAACGCCAGAACGCAGAGGAGCCTCCGATGAACCGTTTCCGCTTCTTCTCCGCCGTCGCGCTTTGTGCGGGAAGCCTGTATCTCGCGAGCTGTGGACACGATCACGACCACGATGACGATCACGCGCACGCCTCGAAGGTGTGGGAGAGCGTCGACCAGGTCATCGCCGTGATGCAGCCGACGGCCGGCAACACCGCGAAGGGTGCGGTGACCTTCACGAAGGCCGGCGACAAGATCAAGGTCGTCGCGGACATCGAAGGGCTCAATCCGGGACAGAAGCACGCGATGCACATCCACCAGTTCGGTGACATCACGGGCACGGACGGCAAAAAGACCGGTGGTCACTACAACCCCGAAGGCCACGACCACGGGCTTCCGGCGACGAGCGAGCGCCACGCGGGCGACCTCGGCAACCTGTCGGCCGACGCGAGCGGCAAGGCGCACTACGAGCTCGAGATCTCGAACGTCTCGATCGCGGGCGAGACGAATCCGATCGTCGGCCGTGGCGTGATCATCCACGCGAAGCAGGACACCGGCGGTCAGCCGACGGGAGAAGCCGGCGCGCGTATCGCGCAGGGCGTGATCGGTGTCGCGTTCCAGGCGAAGTAGAGACCATCCGAGCGGGCTCGGCTGGTGGTGCACTCCGCGCTACCAGTCGGCCTCGTCGCCGGTGTCGTCGTACCAGTTTTCGTAGA
>CAYZGY010000191.1:0-11242 GCA_964478085.1 uncultured Planctomycetia bacterium | reverse complement strand
TCGGAATCGGATCGTGCTTGTGATCGTGGCAACGAGCGCACGCGACGCTCAGCCCCATCACGGCCGTCGAGACCGCGTTGATCTGATCGTCGACGACGTCCATGGCGAAGTTCTGGTTCATCGCGACGGCCGGCTTCCAGCCGATCGCGAGGAAACCCGTCGCGACGAGATGACCGTTTCGCTCGCGCCTGTCCTTCGCAGGAAGACGATCCCCCGCGATCTGCTGCGTGATGAACTGATCGTAGGGAAGATCACGGTTGAACGCGTCGATGACCCAGTTTCGATACCTCCACGCGTGTGGGAAGGTGGAGTTCCTACCGAGGCCATCGTTGCCGTTCGATTCTCCGTAACGCGCGACGTCGAGCCAGTGCCGCCCCCATCGCTCACCGAAGCCTGAATGGCCGAGCAGACGATCGACGAGATCTTCGGTCGCCTTCCTCGCGTCGCGCGCGTGAGCGACACGAAACGCGGCGATCTCGTCGAAGGTCGGCGCGAGGCCGACGAGGTCGAAGTAGAGTCGACGAATCAGCCGCTCGGCATCGGCGTCCCGCGTCGGTGTGAGATTCTCGGCCTCCATCCGAGCGAGCACGAATCGGTCGATCGGATCGCGCGGCCACGTCTCCCTCTCGACCTTCGGAAGTGACGGATCGCGGATCGGCTCGAACGACCAGAGCGAGCCGTCGGCGTTCGGGGCTTCCGTTTCCCTGGCCGTGTTCGCGGCCTTCGACTCCTTGCGCGGATCGGGAGCCCCTCGACGGATCCACTCGACGAAGTCGTGAACCACGGTCTCGGGCAGCGGATCGTCGGGTGGCATCTCGAGCTCGTCGGCCCAGCGGAGCGCTTGAATGATCCGACTGGCCTCGGGCTTCCCAGCGACGAGCGCCGGACCGGATTCTCCTCCGCGCAAGATCGCTGCACGGCTGTCGAGAAGCAGCTTCGCGCCGACCTTCTTCGCGCCCTCCGAATGGCACTCGTAGCAGTGCTCGACGAGCACGGGACGGATCTTGCGCTCGAAATACGCGATCCCGTCCCGATCGGTGTCCGCGACGGATCCCAAGCAGGGACAGAGGACCAACGCGACAAGCAGGCAGCTCGAGCGAAACCGAAAGGTAGAGACGCGACAAGCACTTACGACGGGCATGGGTGATCCTCTCGAGCGGCTCATCGTAGACGAGATGAACGGGAACCGCAATCTCCCCCGACGCGAGCGATTTCTTTGCAGCTTTCGTCGCCCCTTCACGCGTAAAGGGCAGATCCCCGAAGCGGAATTCGAGGTGTTCATCGTCCCGCTCGTGCTCTCAAGCCATGGATGCGAATCACGACTTTCGAATCGACATCTCGGATCCGATCTACCTGCTCAACCACCTCTTTCTCGGTGGCGACTCACCGCCGGCCCCCTTTCCCGATTGCGGGGTGCCGACGGTGCGTCCCGGCTCCGAGTCTTGTCAAGCAGTCGAAGACGGCTGCGTGTAGAGCACGCTTTCGTGCAGTGTTCCAGAGGGAGGAGCGAGAACGGCGCGAGGAGGCCGCGGTGCGGCGGGACTCCGACCTCTTGGGGTAGGGTTGCTCGGGCAGACACCTGTCGGGAGGATTCGAGATGCGTGGACGAGATCTGGTGACGAGAGTCGGAGCTCTGGTTCTTTTGGCGACGATCGTCCGATGTTTTCCGACCCGGCGGTACGGACCGCATCACGTTTCCGTGCTGGACACTTACGGCTGCGTAGGCGGAACCTAGGGCGCCGGCCGACGCAACGTCGATCCTCACAACAAGCCCACCTACGAGGAGCTCGGCGAGCTCTGGGACGAGCACGTCGCGCCGCGCTTGGTCGAACGGTGACTATTCGTCTCCGTCTGGATCTGTGTAGAGCTTCGAAAACGCGACGATCTCTCGCTCGATGAAGCGATTCAGCTTCTCGGGATCGCCTTCCCAGACGTCCTCCTCGTGCGCGCAATTGCGTCGGTCACGATTGCGGACGATCGCCTTCGAGAGAACCTCGACATCGGCGTACTCGTGGTATCGGCGGACGCGAAACTCGAGCTGATGGAAGATCTTGTCGGACGCGCCGCCTGCACGCGTTACGGGCTCGTCCCAGTAGACTCGAAACAGACGGCCCGATTGGGATCGTGACTCGTACTTGAACTCGACGAACTCCATCTGGAAATCGCGAAGACAGCTTTCGAGGTAAGCCTCGACGGCGTCGGCTGCCTCCTCGACACGCAGGTACGTCTCGCGAACGCGCTGCTTCTCTTGATCCTTCGCCTTGGCTCGCTCCTGAGCGCTCTCGGAGGCCTCGGAGCGGCCGCGACGCAATCGATCACGAAAACTTCCCATCGTCGTGTATCCCTCGTGACAGTGATGACTCCATCACGGTAATCGCGCCGTCGTGCGCTGTCAAAAGGAGCGCTACGAATCGACCTCCGAGTCGCGATACTCGAGACCGGCCTGACGCAGCCTTTCACGCATGTCGAAGAGATCGAGCGTCGACTCCCCGTCCTGCAGCTGCGCGCGGACGCGGTCTTCGTCGTTCTCTCTGAGCCTGTAAGACTCGAGAACTTCCGCCGCGTGAGCTCGCGGGACGATCACGACACCGTCGTCGTCCGCGAGGACCAGATCTCCCGGCGACACCGCCTGCCCCGCGCATACGATCGGCACGTTGATCCGACCCGGCTTCTCCTTGGTCGTTCCCTTCGCGCTGACGGCACGTGACCAGACCGGGAAACCCTTCTCGGTGAGCTCTCGCGTATCTCGCACCCCCGAATCGATGACGAGCGCACGAATTCCGTGCGCCTGGCACGAGATCCCGAGAAGCTCACCGAACATCCCCCGGACGTCGTCGCCCTCGTCTTCGGCGAGCGACACAACGAGAACGTCTCCGGGTTCGCAGAGCTCGATCGCTACGTGAATCGCCCAGTTGTCCCCCACGTGTGCGAGCACGGTTACCGCCGGTCCGGCAACTCGCGCCCCGGACCAGATCGGTCGTAGACGATGGTGAAGTAGGCCCGTTCGCCCCTGCGCCTCGTGAACGGTAGCGACGCCGAACTCGCGAAAGCGGTCGACGAGATCTGACGCGACTCGGTCGATCTTTCGAACGGCGATCGGATCCATCGTGACTTTCGCTCAGCTCTCGCCGAGATCGGGAGCCGAGTAGATCTCGATCAGGTGACCGTCCGGGTCGCGCACGTAGAACTGATGCGCGCCGTCCGGACGCAGCCGCGGCCCGTCGATGAGCTCGTAACCCGCGGCGGCGAGTCGCGCCGCCGCGCGCGGTCCGTCGTCGACGAGGAACGCGATATGAAATCCGATCGAGGGCGTCCTGGCTCCACCGTCCGGAACACCCGCGCGGCCACCGACCTCGGGTCCGTCGACATTGACGTGAATCTGCGTGTCGCCCGCCTGAAGCCAAAGGCCGTCAAAGCCGAAGTCGGGCCGTTCGACGTGCTCCATCCCCAGGACGTCTCGATAGAACTCGAGCGTCTTCTGGAGATCGGACGAGACGATCGTGACGTGGTCGATGGACTTGACGGAAACGACGGGGTTCGAGGCGCTCGAATCAGTCATGGTTCGCTCGTTTTCGCAGTTCGCTCGACGTTTGTCTACTAGTGCTCGTCAAGTCCTCGCGAAAAAGCTCCCTCCCCCTTCGATCCTTGTCGACTTCGCGGAGAGTTCCGCTCAGACTCGAGGCAGGATTCGAACGCGGGCCTTGTTTCGGGAAAGTAATGTCGAGATGCCGCGCCGGGTTTCTGCTGTCCTGGTTTTCGTGATTTTCTCGGTCTCGAGCCGAACGAACGTTCGAGCACAACCGGGCTTTGCACTTCGCTTCCATGGATTGCCACAGCGTATCGAGGGACCGTCGAGGTCGCGAACGGACCTCGAGGTGTTCGCGACGATGACGCCGATCGGCGATCTTCGCAATCCGGAGGGAGAGCTCAACGGCGCGCAGGGCTGGTCGATCAGCATGGCGGGCGAGGGGTCTGCGGCGATCACGGGAATCTCTCTGGAAGGCACGGACGCGATCTCGAGCTCGTCTGCGAATCAGGCTCCTCGGTGTGCGATCAGGAAGATCCAGCAGGCGTGACGAAACCTCTCCTCATCGCTCTCTCTCTACTGCTCGTCGCGAGCACTCGCGCCGCTGATCGCCCCAACGTCCTCTTCATCGCGATCGATGATCTCAACGATTGGGTCGGCTGCCTCGGCGGTCACCCGCAGGTCAAAACGCCTGGCATCGATCGACTCGCGGCGCGCGGAACGGTTTTCACGAACGCCCATTGCCAAGCACCCCTGTGCAACCCGTCACGGACGAGCGTGCTCACGGGCCTGCGTCCTTCGACGACCGGGATCTACGGTTTGCGGCCGTGGATTCGTGACGTTCCCGGCTTGCGCAAGGTCGTCACGCTTCCGCAACACTTCGCGCGTCACGGATACCGAACGCTCGCCACGGGGAAGATCTATCAAGGTCACTACGGTCTCCGCGAGAACGATCGAGAGTTCGACGTCGTCGGCACGAAGTACGAAGACGGGCCCTATCCGAATCCGCGTCTCGCGAAGCTCCCCGGAAACCCGAGCAAGAAGAACGACTGGGGACCTGTCCCCCATCGAGACGAGGAGCGCGGCGACTACAAGATCGCCAGCTGGGCGATCGAGCGCCTCGGCGAGCTCGCGAAGACGCGCGGCGAGCCGTTCTTTCTTTCGGTCGGTATTCGACTTCCGCACGTGCCGCTCTTCGCGCCCGAGAGGTGGTTCGATCTCTACCCGATCGACAGCGTGAAGCTCCCGCCCGTCTTGCGCGACGACCGCGACGACACACCGCGATTCTCCTGGTTCCTCCACTGGAAGCTCCCCGAGCATCGACTGCGTCTCGTCGAGAAAGCGAAGGAGTGGCGCAAGCTCGTTCGGGCCTATCTCGCGTGTGTCAGCTATCTCGACGCGCAGATCGGCCGAGTCCTCGACGCTCTCGAGCGCGAAGGGCTCGCTGACGAGACCATCGTCGTGCTCTGGTCGGACCACGGCTGGCACCTCGGCGAGAAGCTGATCACGGGAAAGAACACGCTCTGGGAACGTTCGACACGTGTACCGCTCGTCCTGGCCGGCCCGGGAGTCTCGAATGGCGGACGCTGCGTCGAGCCGGTCGAGCTGCTCGACATCTACCCGACGTTGATCGAGCTCGCCGGTCTTTCGACGCGGGAGAATCTCGAAGGGCTCAGCCTCGTTCCTCAACTGCGCGACGCGAGGTCGAAGCGATCGCGACCGGCGATCACCACGGCGAACCCGGGCAACCACTCGATACGCACGAAAGACTGGCGGTACATCCGGTACGCGGACGGAAGCGAGGAGCTCTACGACCTACGCGAGGATCCGAACGAATGGCGCAATCTCGCCAAGCTCGAGGTGCACGTGCAAGTCCTCTCGGAGCATCGCCGATGGTTGCCGAAACGCGACGCTCCCTTCGCGCCAGGAAGCGCCCATCGCACGGTCGAGCTCAAGAACGGAAAGGTCTTCTGGGAGGGTCGCGAGATTCCTGTCGATTCGCCGATCCCGGGCATCGACACACCCTGAGGCGACTCACTTGGCTGCGGGCTTCGCATTCCCGAGCGACATCGTCCTCGACCGGATGTGCGCGAGCTCCTGCTCGGCGAGCTTCTTCAATTCTGCGACCTTCTCGGGATGCTTCGCGCTGACGTCGTCGGTCTCGTCGATGTCCTTCGCGAGCTGAAAGAGCGCTGGGGCGTTCGCGTCGACCTTCCTTCCGAGTCGAGCGGACTTGCCCTTGAAGAAGAGCTTCCAGTCCCCGACGCGAATCGCCTCAGGGCCATCCCTGCCGTGCCAGTAGAGGAGCGTGTTGCGGGGATGGCGCCCGCCCGCCTCACTCGTGAGCGAGTTCCAGACGTCGACGCCGTCGATGACGGGTGAGCCCTTCGAGATCTTGGCGAGATCGATGCCGCACGCCTTGCTGAGCGTCGGCAAGAGATCCATGGCCGAGACGATCGAGTCGCTCTCACTTCCAGGGTGAATGACGCCCGGATAGCGGAGAATGCACGGCACGCGCGTGCCACCTTCGAGAGAGCTCCACTTTTTTCCGCGAAACGGCAGCGCCTTCGACTCCTTCGTCAGTGGCTCGGGCCCGTTGTCCGAGAGAAACACGACGATCGTTCGCTTCGCGATCTTGCGCCGCTCGAGCGTCGCGAGAATCTCTCCGATGCGCGCGTCCATCTCCTCGACGACGTCGCCGTAGACGCCGAAAGCCGACTTGCCCTTCCACTTCGGATGCGCCTCGAGTGGAAAGTGCGGCGCCGAGTACGGCACATAGAGGAAGAACGGCTTCTCCCCGCTCTCCTCGATGAAGCGGATCGCTTCACGGGTGAACTTCTCGGTGAGGAGACGATTGCTGAACGGGTTCTCGAGCAGCTCATCTCCTCGCCAGAGCTTCGGCGTCTGGTTGTTGCTCTTGTTGATGTAGTAGGCGACGTCGAAACCCTGCCGATGGGGAAGAAACGGCTTTCGATCACCGAGGTGCCACTTGCCGAAGAGCCCCGTACGGTAACCCTTCGTCTGGAAGACCTCGGCCATCGTCAGGGCCTCGGGACTCATGCCGACGTTCTTGTTCATCAAGTAGCCGACGACACCCTTTTTCCAGCCGAGGCGAATCGGATAGGCCCCCGTCATCAATGCCATGCGCGAAGGTGTGCAAACGGTCGCGCCGGCGTAGAAGCTAGTCAGCTTGAGCCCGTCCTTCGCAAGTTGATCGAGGACAGGCGTCTTGATCTTCGGGTGACCGTAGCCCGACAGGTCGTGGTAGCCGAGGTCGTCCGCCATGATCAGGACGACGTTCGGGGTCGACTCGGCGACGGCGGGAACCGAGGCGAGAACCAGTGCGAAAACGACCGTGAGAGAGCATTGAGAGATCAGGAACGATCGCTGCATCGGAGAGCCTGTTCGAATTCTGATGAGGTGGGGAAGTAAAAACGCACCGTAAGTCGCTTGAGGAGACGGGTCAACCCTCCGCCGTGGCCGATCGACTCCAGCGGAATTATCGCGCAGGATCCTGGCCCCAACGAATACGATGACGCTCGTAACGGCTGCCACGAGCGACAAGGGGACGCCAGTGATTCGGTTCGAAGCCAGGCACACCATCGCGCTGGTCATCGCGTGGAGTCAGATCCTCGCGTCGTCCTCGACCGTCGACGGCTCGGAGATCGCCGTCCCCGACGACGAGCCGACGATCGGCGCCGCTCTTGCCGCGGCGCGAACGGGCGACGTCGTCACGGTCGCACCCGGCGAGTACATCGTCACCGCACCTCTCTCCTTCGAGGGTAAGTCGATCATCCTTCGTTCGGCCGAAGGACCCGAAGCGACGATCATCCGTTTCGGTGACGAACCGGACGATCCGGCTCACGCGAGCGTGTTCGAGTTCGTCAACGACGAGCGAGAGACGGCAGCGGTCGACGGTTTCACCATCACGAACGGTCGTGGCTCGATTTTGCATGGCACCCTCCCCGTCCTCAACGTGAGTATCGGTGGCGGTGGTTTCTTGTTCAGCGGCTCGGCTGCGCCCACGATTCGCCGCTGTCATATCGTGGAGAACCACAGCGTCGGAATCGGCGGAGGCGCTCTCTTCCAAGGCGCCGCCTCCCCGAGCTTTCTCGACTGCATCTTCACGAACAACTCGGCAAACTATCGGGGTGCCGCGATCGAGGGGATCCCGGAGTTGGCTGGCGGCGATGGTGGAACGGTCTCGCTGCGAGATTGCGAGATTCGTGAGAATCACACAGGACTCGCGCTCGGCCCCGGAATGCGAGCGCAGCTCGAGCGCTGCGAAATCGAACGTAACGAGAGTTCCGGTGTCCGGGCAGAGGCCTCCGCCGACATGACGCTTCTCGACTGCGTCATCACGGAAAACGGGACTTTCGGGGTCAACTTCTCTGCCGGCGAGCTTCTCATCGATCGCTGCACGATCGCGCACAACCAGGGTGTCGGGCTCGCCCGAGTGCCGGATTTCGCGATCATCTCGAACTCGATCATCTGGGGAAACCACCACGTCCAGATCGAGTCCGTTCCGGACAGCGCGGATATCCACCACTCATGCCTCGAGTGGAACGCCGAGCGCGGAGAGGGAAACCTCTTCGAAGATCCTCGATTCTGTGGGCTCGAAGGCGCGCAGGAGGTCTTCGTCGACGGCCAAGCCGCGCCGGGCGGCGACGGAACAGCGGCTGCTCCGTTCCGTGAGCTCTCCGACGCGCTGAGGCTGTCTCGTTCGCTGTCGAAGGACTCTCCCTGTCTCGGTGCAGCAGAAGATGGCGGCAACCTAGGAGCGAATCGGGGAACGTGCGAACGCGAAAATCACGCGAAACGAGTCGTCCGGATCGCGCCGGGCGTCTGCGGAATCCGCTCGCGAACGCTGATCGGAGAGGTCGATCTCATCGGCGCGGGTCGAGATCGATCGATTCTGCGCGGTGGCCTTCAGGCCATTGGAGCAAAGGCCGAGCTCCGAGACTTGACCATCGAATCCTCACTGACGAGCGGACTGCAGACTTCGGGGGAGAGCAGCTTGAAGGTGCTGCGATGCCGCGTCCGAGGGCACGCGCGATCGGGAATCGAGGCTTCCGGTGCATCACTCGATTGCATCGACTCGGATTTCTCAGCTAACGGTTGGGCCGGAATTTCGATCGGCAAAGGCTCCTCCGCACTCATCGAGCGCTCTACGATCGGGCGAAACGGAAGCACCGGGATCGACTGTAGCCAAAGCGACGTCGATATCCGCGCGTGCCGCATCGAAAGAAACGTCGGGAACGACGGCGCGGGGATCTGTCTAACGAACGCGACGCGAGCGTCCGTCAGCGACACGACCATCGAGTTCAATCAGTCCCGACGGAGTGGCGGAGGAGTTGCGTGCGTGAACTCTCCCGACGTCACCCTTCAGGCGTGCCGAATTTGCAGCAATCACGCCGCAATCTACGGCGGCGGTGTGTACAGCCGTTCCTCAAAGCCGCACATCGATCGTTGCGAGATTCTCGCGAACGAAGCTGACATCGGCGGCGCCATCGCTTGGCCGAGAAGCGAACCACTGATCGAGCGTTCGACGATTTTGGGGAACTCTGCGGACGAAGGAGCCGCGTTCGCAGCGTGGATCAGCGACGGCGATCAAAGGCAGGGTACGATCGTCGACTCGATCGTTCGTGATCATCACGGAGACGCCTTCAAATTCTTCATTTCGAGAGACGGAAACGCTCGCCCGCTCGTCGAACACTCGTGCTTCGACACGCTCGAAGACTGGTTCGGGCGTGGAAACATCGCGGCCGATCCGCTTTTCTGCGGCTGGGGCGAGCTCGAACGAGCACATGTCGAGGCGTCGGCTGAGCCGCACGGCGACGGATCTCCCGAACGTCCGTTCGCGCTCGTCGCGGACGCCACACGATTTTCGTTCGGCCTCTCGGAAGAATCTCCGTGTCGCGGATCCGCGAGCGACGGCGGCGACATGGGAGCGCCGAACCCCGGCTGCGACGCGCCGGGAGCCGCCACTCGTACGGTCCTCTTGGCCGCGGGGACGCATCGAGCCGAGCAGCTCGTCGCGTGGCCCGGACTGGTGATCCGTGGCGAAAGCCGACCACCGCCCACGCTGTTCGTGAATCTCACGGCTCCATCCGGGAGCGAGATTCGCTTCGAAGGGATCGCACTCGATGGCGAGACGGACGCGCCGCTCGTGAATCTGTCGCGCGGAGTCCGGGCGAGTTTCAGACGCTGCCGCTTCGAGGGTTCGAGAACCGATCGCCATTCGTCGATCGTCGTCCGCGCCGACAGCTTCTGCGCGCTCGAAGACTGCGACTTCGCGAGCAACCGCCTGGAGCTCGGAGCCCTGATCTACGGGCTGGTTGCGAGCACGATCGAAATCACCGACAGTCGCTTCGTCTCGAACACCGCTCGAGACACGTCGCTCATCTGGATCGTCGGTGGAGTCGTGACGATTTCGGATTGCGATTTCATCGCCAATGGGCCGTCCCCCCGTTCGCTCATTTACGCGAGTGGCGGCCCGCATACGATTCGATCTTGCCGCTTCATCGAGAATCTCTCGGATCCGTTCGTCTTGGGGGCCGGCCCCGCGTTCCTCGTCGATTCGTGTGAGTTCGTCGGTAATCACGGACGCCTTATCTTCAGCGGCGGCTCGACAGGGCTCGTCGTCAATTCTCTCGTCGCGGGAAACGTCGCAGGGGCGGCGATCCTGATCAAGGTCAGCGGTGGCGAGATCGTCCGAATCGTCAACTGCACGATCGCGGAGAACCGAGTGTCGTCGGATGACGACTTCTTTCCCGAGTTGATTCGTAATATCGTGCTCATCAACTCGATCATCTGGGGAAACTCGGAGCCCATCACTGACCGGAGGACCAAGGCGACAGACTCACTGGTCCAAGGAGATGCCGTGTTTCCGGGAGAACGGAACATCGTCGGCCCTCCGCGCTTCGTCGCGAACGGACAGCGCGACACGCGCGGCACTCCCGCGGATCCCTTCGACGACGTCTGGACGCCGGGTGACTACCGCCTGCGGATCGACTCACCCGCCATCGACGCAGGGACCGCCGTGGCGACCATCGACTTCGACCTTCGCGGAGAGCGGCGCTCGTGCTTCGGAACCGTCGATCTCGGAGCCTACGAGACCTGCGAGCTAACCGTACCCTTTCGGCGGGGCGATTCGAACGCCGACGGGGAGTCGAACCTCAGCGACGCCATCAGCACGCTCTCGTTCCTCTTTGGAGGTGAGCCAGAGCTCGTCTGCGAGAAAGCTGCGGACACGGACGACGACGGTCGTGTTTTGCTCACCGACGCCATCTATCTCCTCGGCTTCCTCTTTCAGGGTGGCCGAGAGCCCCCCGCGCCGTTCCGAGACTGTGGGCTCGACGAAACGTCAGATCAGCTCACGTGCTCTGACCACGCTGCTTGTGACGAGCCTTGAGTCCCACTCGAAGAAGACATGAAGGCACGCTGCGTAGGATGACCAACCGCTTCGCTCTTCTCGCACTCGTCGCTCTCACCTCGTGCAGCACGTCGAGCCAACGACCCCGTGTCGCAGCGCTCGTCACCGAGTTTACCTACCGTAGCCACGCGCACGTCATCCTCGAGAATTTTCTGGAGCCGTACTACTTCAACGGTGAGCTGTGCGACCCCGGGGTCGATGTCGTCAGCCTCTACGTCGAGCAGTTCCCGAAGGATCGGGACATGGCACGATCGGTTGCCGACGAGTACGGCATCCCGATC
>CAYZGY010000190.1:0-11268 GCA_964478085.1 uncultured Planctomycetia bacterium | reverse complement strand
CCGATGATGGGACACCGCGGCGTTCGCCTCGGAATCACCTTCCCCGAGGTCACCGCGATGCAGGCTCGCGCGATCTTCGAGGCCGCCGGCGAGCTCCAGAAGGACGGCGTCAAGGTCTTCCCGGAGATCATGGTGCCCGTCGTCGCGGCGCAAAAGGAGATGGCGACACAGTTCGAGGTCATCGAAGGCGTCTACAAGCAGGTGATAAAGGAACTCGGTATCCGCAAGATCAAGCACCTCACCGGTACGATGATCGAGATCCCGCGCGCGGCGCTCACCGCCGACAAGCTGGCCGAGTCGGCTCAGTTCTTCTCCTTCGGTACGAACGACCTGACGCAGATGGGTTTCGGCTTCTCGCGTGACGACATCGGTGGCTTTCTCGGGGACTACCTCGAGCAGGGCATCCTCGACGACGATCCGTTCCAGACGATCGATCCCGAGGGGATCTCGGAGCTCGTCAAGATCGGTATCGAGCGCGGTCGCTCGACCAAGCCGAACCTGAAGATCGGAATCTGTGGCGAGCACGGTGGTGATCCGCGCTCGGTGCGTTTCTGTCACTCGGTCGGCATGGACTACGTCTCGTGCTCGCCGTACCGCGTGCCGATCGCACGTCTCGCGGCGGCGCAGGCGGTCGTCGAGCAGGAAGGCGCCCCGAAGAAGAAGACCGCCAAGAAGAAGGCCGCCAAGAAGAAGACCGCCAAGAAGAAGGCTGCCAAGAAGAAGACCGCCAAGAAGGGCGCGAAGAAGACTTCTGCCAAGAAGGCGGAGAAGGCTGCCAAGAAGTCGGCGTCGAAGAAGGCCTCGTCGAAGAAGGTCTCGCCGCGCAGCGCCAGCAAGGCGAAGCGTACGAGCCAGAAGCGCGGCAGCGCCAAGAAGTCGAGCTCGCGTTCGCGTTCGCGTCGTTAGTCCCCTTCTAATCGACAGTCCTTCCTAAGACGCGGCGGGCGACCTGTAAATCGGTCGTCCGCCGTGTCTTTTCGTGTCCGGACGAAGTCGTGACCGATAAACCTCGACTTCCGATTCGGCGGGCGCCTCAGGGCCGAAAAATCCGTACGAGGCCCACGGTTCCCCCCTCTGATCTGTCGATGATCGAAGAGCCCGAGGAATACGTTTCGCGGGCACGAAAACCGCCATATTGCGACGAGAAAGCCGTACGACTACCCTAAGGGTTCCGGCTGAACCGCCATGACTGACAAACCTGACACGACAGCTCCGTCGAGCGAGACGCCTCCCCCGGAGAAGGAGTCGCCGTTCGCGTTCCTCGACTGGCTTCCCTGGGAAAAGATCACCATGTGGGGTCTCTTCCTCGGCGCGGTGTACGTCTTGAGGAGCTTCTTCTTCATCGTGTTCATGACGTTCATCGTCGCGTACACGATGCGTGGGCTCGTCGTGCGTGTCTCGAGCCTCTTCGGGCAAAAGAACGAGCACGTCTGGCTCGAGCGAGTACTCTCGCTCGTCTGCTTCGCTGCCTTGCTCGCGGCGATCGGCGCGCTCGGGAGGTACTTCGGGCCCGAGCTGTACAGTCAGGGCGAGAAGCTCATCGCCAAGGTCGACACACTCGTCGGTAACCCGCAGGAGAAGCTCGACGACGTGCTCGTCGATGTCGTCGGTCCGTTTCTCGTCTCGGAGAAGTACGGCGAGTCGGGCGATGATGCCTACGACGAGGAGTTCAAGAAGTACCAGGACAGCGGACTTCAATCCGGCGCGTACGAAGCCTTCGTCCGCCAGCTCCGCACGTTGGAGACCGATTTCGTCGACGAGTTCGAGAAGAAGCGAGTGGAGGAGGTCACGCTCGATGGCATCCGGGAGCCCGAGCGAACGCAGCAGCTGATCGCGTTCGTGCTCGAGGTCGACAAGGAGGTGATTTGGAAGGCGACATCGGATGCGTACGAGCGGGAAAGCGCTGCGAGCAAGGCCAAGGACCCGGCCTTCGTTCGGCCACCGTGGGACGAGCGATCACCTGGAGATCAGAAGATGCTCGTGGATCGGCATGTCGGTGAGATTCTCTCGACGCGCCGACAGGACTACGAGCGCCGTTGGCTCGCGAAGCTTCAAGAGGACGAGCGGCAGAAAGTTCGCAATCTCAAGCAGGACGACGCCGCCGAGTTCGCGAGTCTCTTTAGAGACTTCTACGAAGTCCGTCGGGCAGAAGAAGGAACCGACCTGATCTACGACTTCGAGCGTTTTCGAGAGTTGCGCGACGCGATCGAGGGGAGGGATTACGCGGACGCGGTGATCCAGTTCTCGGCCATCGTCGGTGAGGAGCTTCCCGAGCACAAAGACGAGACCCCCGAGGAACGCGCGGAACGTCTACTCGCCGAGTTCGACCTCTGGCTACGCGAGAAGGAGGTCGCCGAATGGAAGAAGGGCGAACTCTACAAGAACATCAGCAAGAAGACAGACGAGTACATCGGCGAAGGGCTCAACTTCCTCGCCGCGAAGCTCGGAGTGATGGTGAGCAAGCTGCTTTCGCTTCCTGTTCAGCTTGCGCTTTCGCTCCTCTTGAGCCTCTTCATCGTCTTCGACATTCACCGACTCAAGAAGGGCGTCCGTCGACTGAAGGACAGTCGTCTTTCGACGTTCTACGAGGAGATCTCGCCAGGCCTCATCAGTTTCGGAAAGCTCATCGGCCGTGCGTTTCAGGCGCAGGCCGTCATCGCGATCTTCAACACGATCCTCACCTTCCTCGCGATTCGCTTTCTCGACATTCAGAACGAGGCGTTCCTCTGCTCGATCGTCTTCGTCTGCAGCTTCATTCCGGTCCTCGGTGTCGTGCTGTCCAGTGTCCCGATCGCGATCATGGCGATCGTTCAGGACGGCGGGAGCATCATGCTAGCGATTTGGGCGATCGTCGCGATCCTCGTGATTCACTTTATCGAGACGTCGGCGCTCAACCCGAAGATCCTCGGTGAGATGCTCCACCTGCACCCAGTGCTGGTCCTCGCGATTCTCGCCATCGGCGAGCACTTCTTCGGCGTCTGGGGACTGCTGCTGGGCGTACCCGTCATCGTTTACATCATCCGTTTCGTCATCCTCGACGAAGGCATTCCGGGCATCATCGAACCGATCCGCAAGCAGCGAGAGTTAGCCGCGAGCGGGGGGGCAGCAGCCGCAGCGGTATCCGTGCCTCCAGCCGGGATTGCGGCTCAGAAGATCGACTCGGTCGATCACGAGGCGGAGGACGATTCCGGCGTCAAGGTCGTCACGGAAGAGCGCAGCGCCCACTGATCCGGTCTTGTCGCCGAAGCTGAATCTACGAATCCCAATCTTCTAAGGAGCCTCTCCGTTCATGTCGAGCTTCCCTGGTCACGTCGCGTTTCTGACCGCCGAAATGGCGCCCCTCGTCAAAGTCGGAGGTCTCGCGGATGGCGCGGGCGCGCTTCCTGGCGCCCTCGCCGAGCGCGGCGTGCGTACGAGCGTGTGCTTGCCCGCGTACCGAGCGATCGATCGCGACCAGTACGGGGTCCGGCTTCTTCGCAGCGGACTCGAGACTTGGCTCGGCCCACGCAAGGTCGAGTTCGATGTCTACGAGGCGAAGAACCCTGCGAAAAACGTTCGCTGCTTCCTCATCGACGGAGGCGGATACTTCGACCGGGAAGGTGTCTACACCGACCCCGAGACGAAGGAAGACTACGTCGACACGGACGAGCGCTTCGCGTTCTTCACACGCGCTTCGCTCGACGCGCTTCGCTGGCTCGGTGAGCCCGTCGACGTCGTTCACTCGCACGATCACCAGGCGGCTCTCGCGTCGTTCTTCGTCAAGAACCACTTTCCCGACGACGAGATCCTCGGCAACGCCGCGACGGTCTACACCCTTCACAATCTCGGATATCAAGGCGCGTACGGTGCGCACGTGCTCGAGTTCATGGGCCTCGGCGCGGACCAGTTCTATCCGATGGGGCCGTACGAGCATTACGGCGCGGTCAACTGGATGAAGATCGGCATCACGTTCGCCGACATGGTCAGCACCGTCAGTCCAGAATACGCGCGGGAGATTTGCGAAGACGAGGTCCAGGGCGCGAGCCTCGAGGGGGTCCTTCGCCATCGTCGTGAGCATCTGCGTGGGATCATCAACGGCATCGACCCCGAGGTTTGGAACCCTGCGAACGATCCGCACACGCCGGCTTCGTTCGACGCGGACAATTTCGCCGGCAAGCTCGAGTGCAAGCGTGCACTTCTCGAGGAGGTCGGGCTGGACGCGAGCGATGTCGAGACACCTCTCATCGGTGTCATCACGCGTCTCGTCGATCAGAAGGGTCTCGATCTCGTCGAGTACGGATTCCGCCAGCTGCTCGATACGGGCGCGCGGTTCGTATTCCTCGGTACCGGTCTGCCGAAGTACGAGAAGTTCCTCGAGCGTGCCGCGACAGACAACCCCGACCGAGTCGCGGCGCTCATCAAGTTCGACAACGGGCTCGCCCACCGCATCGAGGCCGGCTCGGACATGTTCCTCATGCCGTCGCTCTACGAGCCCTGCGGGCTCAACCAGATGTACAGCCTGCGATACGGCACAGTGCCGATCGTCCGAGAGACGGGCGGCCTCGCCGATACCGTCACGGACGTCGACGTCGACCCCGATGGCGTCGGTTTTTCCTTCCGCGACTACAACTCGGACTCGCTGACGCGCACGGTCGACCGTGCCGTGCGGACCTTCGCGAACCGCGAGCGGTGGGGCGCGATCATTCAGCGCGGTATGCGCCGCGACCTCTCGTGGGGCGCCTCCGCGAGCAAGTACATCGATCTCTACCAGCAAGCCGCAGCCGTTAGCAGCGCCTGAGGGATCCTCAGGGTAGACTTCGGCACGCTGATCGTCGATGGTGAAGAGCCGTTCAGAGCTCTTCACCACGAGGCGATCGTCCATGCTTTCGAAGCTACGTGCCTGCGCCGTCGCGTTCGCCGCGGCCATGGCGATTCTCACGTCTGCACACGCGTCAGCTGAAGACAAGCCGCTGCGCGTCGGCATCGTCGGACTCGACACGTCCCACGTGACCGCGTTCACGGCGGTGTTCAATAACCCGGAGCACGAGCACCACGTACCCGGTGTGCGGGTCGTCGCGGCGTACAAGGGCGGCAGCCCGGACATTCCCGCCAGCGCGAATCGCGTCGAGAAGTTCACGAAGGAGCTCGTGACGAAGTGGGGCGTCGAGATCGTCCCTGACATTCCGACCCTCTGCTCGAAGGTCGATGCGGTCCTTCTCGAAAGCGTCGACGGTCGACCGCACCTCCAGCAGCTCAAGCCGATCCTCGCGGCGAAGAAGCCCGTCTTCATCGACAAGCCTCTCGCAGGCAGCTTCGAGGATGCGAAGGAGATCGCGCGACTCGTTCGCGAGAGCGGAGTGCCGTGTTTCAGCTCCTCGTCGCTTCGATTCAACGGTGGATTCACCAAGCTCAAGAAGGACAAATCGCTCGGGAGCATCCTCGGCTGCCAAGTCTCCTCTCCCTGCTCGATCGAGCCGCACCATCCCGATCTCTACTGGTACGGCGTTCACGGCGTCGAGATCCTGTTCACGCTCATGGGGCCCGGCTGCGTCGAGGTGTCGCGTGTTCACACGAAGGACTTCGACGTGGTCGTCGGCCGCTGGAAGGACGGACGCATCGGCACGTTCCGCGGGATCCGCCGAGGGAAGAGCGGTTTCACGGCGACGGTCTTCGGTGCGGACGCCATCCGTCATGCCGTTCCGATGGGATCCTATTACCCGCCGCTACTCGTCGAGGTCGCTCGGTTCTTCAAGACGGGAAAGGCGCCGGTCTCCATGGACGAGACCCTCGAAATGTTCGCGTTCATGAGCGCGGCCGATCTTTCCAAGAAGCAAAACGGTCAGCCGGTTCGCCTCGCCGAAATCTATCAAGGAGCCGAATCGAAGTGATGAGATCGCTCCCCATCCGGTCTGTGATCGGAGTGACCGCTCTCTCTGCGTTCCTCGTCGGCTGTCGCGGGAACGAGAAGATCGTGGTCAACGAGTATTATGAGCAGTTCACGGAATCAGTGGGCGGTTCCCTTCCGGCACACTGGACGACGACGGTCGACGATTGGCGTGTCGATGTCGCGGCGGAGCGGCTCCTCGGATCGTCGCCGAAGGGGCCGGCGCGTGCGACGATTCCCTACGGGCCTTGGTCCGGCTTTCGTCTGGCCTTCGATCTCGGGATCGACAAGTTCGCCCGTCGCGCCGGGAAGCCCGAGGAGCACGGCTTTGTCGCGATCGGATTCGGCGGCGCGCGCGAGGATCGAAGCTCGACTCACCAGATCCGTATCGAACGCGGTGCCCGGGAGACCTTCGTCGCTACGTTTCTCGGCACGACGCAGAACGGAAAGCTCGACGGGAAGCGTTTCACGCGTGCGCGAAGCCGCGCGTTCGAAGGACCGGCGTTTCCGACCTCGGACCAGCCCGCCGGCGTGCTTCGCCTTCGGCTCGAGTCCGTGGCGGGACGCGTGCGGTTCTACGTCGATGACGTGCTCGTGATCGATTCTGCGCTTGGTCGAGACGTCGTGCTTGGCGAGCTCGCGTTCGAGCTGCAGAATGTCGAGGTCTCTTTCGACAACGTCGATGTCGAGCGACTCTCCGCCGACGAGATCGCCGCCCTCCGCGTCGACTACGGCCCGCTTCGGCCGATTCGAACCATCGCACATCGCGGTGCTTCGTGGGGCTATCCCGAGAACACGATCGCCGCGGTCAAGGGGGGCATCGAAGCCGGATCGGACGCGATCGAGGTCGACGTGTACCGCACGAAGGATGGTGAGGTCGTGCTCTTCCACGATCACGACGTCCATCGGACGACGAACTTCAAGCACGCGTACGCCGATTACCGCAGCGCGTCGATCAACGACTTCACCTTCAAGGAGCTGCAGAAGCTCGACGCGGGCTCGTGGAAAGGGCGCGACTTTCGCTGGGAGAGAATCCCTTCTCTGAAGAAAGCGCTCGAGACGCTTCGCGGCAAGTCGACGATGCTCATCGAGATCAAGCCGGACAACATTTCGAAGGACGTCGCGCGCGTCGTTCGAGAGGCGAAGATGGAGAACGAGGTCGTCGTTCAGAGCTTCTCCGCCAAGGCCGTACGTGACTTCCACGCGGAGCTACCGGGCGTGCCGATGGCTTTTCTGACAGGAAGCCGGGTCTCGAGCGATCCGATCGAGCGCGCGCGTGCGCACCTCCGTTCGGCGCGCGAAGCTCACGCCAACGCCCTCGGGGTCAACTATCAGCTCGTCACGCCCGAGTATCTCGCCGAGGTGCACCGCCACGCGATGAGCGTGTGGGTCTACACCGTGAACGAGCACGAGGTCATGGACGCGTTGGTGCGCATGGGGGTCGACGGAATCATCACCGATCGCCCCGCGATGCTGCGCGAGCTGCTCGGCCTGCCCGTCCCGGGACCCGAGAAGAAGTCCGACGAGAGGTCCGCCGAGAAGGGCGCCAAGTGAGCTCGCTGACGCGATTCGTCTATCTGCACGGATTCGCTTCGAGCCCTGCGTCGAAGAAGGCCGCAGGCCTCGCCGAGGCGTTCGCCGAGCGAGACTGGGTGCTCGAGGTGCCCGACCTCAACCCGCCCGACTTTCGCGACCTCACGGTCGGGGGGATGCTCGACATCGCCGTGGAGACCCTCGCGCGATTCGGCGAAGAGCGCGTCGGCATCGTCGGATCGAGCCTCGGCGGATTTCTCGGAGCCGCGCTCGCGAATCGCTGCGCCAACCTCGGCGCGCTCGTTCTGATCTCGCCCGCCTTCGACCTCGGCGCGCGTTGGGCTTCGAGGCTCGGTCCCGATGCGCTCGACGCTTGGCAGCGGCTCGGCACGATCCCGATTCATCACTACGGCTACGACCGCGAGACTTACCTCGGCTACGGCTTCTACGAGGAGAGCCGACGTTACGATGCGTTCCCGGATCCAGGAGGTGTCCCCACTCTCGCTTTTCACGGCGAGCACGACGACATCGTCCCGGTCGATGCAGCGCGAGAGTACGCGACTCGCTACCCCGCCGTCGACTTGCGCGTCTTCGACGACGATCACTCGCTCCTGGCGAGTACGGACACGATCATCCGGGAATCTATCGACTTCTTGGACCGAGTTTCCGGATAACCGGCGCGCGCACCCAATCGCGCGCCGTATCGGGCCCTTCTTTTGCGGTCGCTCGTTCCCGTTGTATTCTCGTTCGCGGAGTTCGCTCAGAACGGGAGACGAGCAGCGCACGTTGCCGAGTTCGATGCGCGAACGCGGGTATGGATCGGTTTTTCGCTGCTGACGGTTGTCGCAGCGCTCGCAGGCACGGTGGTTTACTTCATCGGCGAGGCTGCTGGGCTCCCGTCGTCGGCGGCCGTGCTGGTCGGTCTCGTCGGTGCCGGCATCGTGAACGGGGTCGGCGGAAAGATCCTCCACGGGGTCTTCTCGACGGAGATGGTCTCGGACGCCATCTCGAGCCTCGGAATTGTCGCCGAGCAGCTCGCGAGCGGGGCGAATCAACTCGCCGCGAATAGTCGAAACTCGGCCCAGGGCGCCGCGGAGCAGGCGATTTTCCTCGAGCAGACCTCGGAGTCGATCGAGCGCATCTCGGGGATGACGAAGCAGACCGCGGAGAGCGCTCGGGAGGCGAGCACCTTGAGCGACTCGACGGTCGATGCGGCGCGCGGAGGCGATCGTGTTCTCGGAGAGATGAACGAAGTCATGCACGCAGCGCAGGAGTCGGCCTACGACGAGACCGTGGACGCTGCGGATGCCGTGCTCGCAGGCGCTCCGCCGACGCCAGGAACGACCCGCGTGGTCCGCGTGGGGCAATCGCGAAGCGAAGGGGCGAAGTCGGCGGCAGATTTGATTCCGCTCGAGGACGAAGAGCTGACGCTCTGACGATTTCCTTTGGCGCGTCGGCGCAGCTTCGATTCAATGGTCGGGATCGGAGTGAAGACATGCGCAGCTCGACGCCCCTGTTTTTCGTCGTCGCCGTACTGGCGTTTTCGTGTACTTCGGAGCCGTCGAAGTGGACGCCACGACCTGTCCTCGAGAACGTTCCGGACCGCGTGGTCGATCTGCGCATATCATGGCGCATGGGTGACGAGTTTCGTTGGACTGTCGAGGAACGCTACTCGAACGTCTCGGGTAGGCTCCACGGCGACGCGAGTCGGCTCGTCTTGCTCGAGGCGCGTATCCGAGTCGTCGAGCTCGCGGGCGACGGCTCGGCTCTGCTCGAGCAGCACATCGATCGCGTCCGTTACGAGGAGAACCAAGCCGCCGGTCGGCGCTACTTCGACTCGAACGAGACCGAGAGGAATCCGAAAAACGCGCCGATCGTGCTCCAGCGATCGCTCGACCTCGCCGGAAAAACCGTTCGTTTTCGTGTCTCTCTTTCAGGCTCGCCGCGCGATTTCAGCTTTCCCGAGGAGTTTCAGCGCAACGACCACATCGCGAAGGTCGCCGCGATCCCGCGACTCTTCACGAGTGATGGCTGGCGTCAGAGTGTCGAGGTGCTCGCGATGCTGCCGCTCGGTCCCGCACGTGCTGGCGACGTCTGGAATCATGTGACGAGGGGCAGTTACGCCTTCGGAATTCTGCACACGCAATCGGATCTCTCCTACCGCGGTCGGGTCGAATCACAGCGCGGCAAGGGTGATCTGATGCATCGGATCGACTTCACGAAGACACTCGGGCTCGTCAAGGGCAGCAAGCCGGAGGGGCCCATCTTCTTCGAGGGGGGAGAGGCGAGTGGAGAGATCTACGTCTCGCAGGGGGAGGCGGCGAGTCTCGAGTTCCGTCAGAAGGGCCGGCTCGGGCTTCGCTACGAGACTCGACGAGGGGTCGCGAGTCGCGAGATGAAGAGCTCGATCACGATTCGACTCGATCAGATCGACGCGAACGACGTTCCTTAGAACTTCTCGGTCCACTTTCGCCGGCTGTACTTCTCGTCGACGAGCTCGTCGAGGGGGGGGCGAGGCACGTCCCCGGGATTGGGAGTCGCGTTCCACGCAGCGACGAGTCGTTCGCGGATTTCGTCGGGGCGCATCGGAAGGTTCATCACGAAGTCGAGGTGCCGGCGCGTCTCGCGGTAGTCGGGTTGTTTCTTCGGTTCGCGCAGGAGCTCGGAGATTCGGTCGAGGTCGAAGTCGTAGAGGATCGACCCGTGGTGCAGCACGGCGTGGCTGCTCCGCTTCTGCGCGTTGCCGCTGAATTTTCGGTCGCCGCGCGCGAGGTCGCAGGACCCTCGCATCGCGATGTCGGCCGTTTCGGACGCGAGCGCGTCACCGCAGCGTTCGACGATCTCACGGTAGGAGTTTTGAACGTCGCGCAGAATCGGAAAGGACTCGAACGGGAGCACGAGCGTAAAGTTGAGACAACCCGGTCCCTGGACGACCGTGCCTCCGCCAGACGCCCGACGAAGGACCGGCACACCCGCGGTCTCGCAGGCCTCTGTGTCGACGTCGTCGTGCAGGCGGCAGGAGACGCCGAGGACGACGAAGTACTGTCGGCTCTCCCAGAAGCGAAGGTACGCGAGAGGCTCACCTCGCTTGGCCGCCGCGGTCACCTCGATGAGCAGTGCCTCGTCGAGCGCGAGGTTCTCTTCGGGAGTCGGCAGGCTGTCGTCGAAGAAGCGCACGTCGATCATGCGCTCATTCTCGTGCGACGCTTTCGGAGTTCAAGCGCGCGTGCGACAGTTCTCGAGCAACTCGCGAATCGTGTCCGAGACGAGCGGCTTCTGCAGGCAGCGATCGATACCGATCTCCTCGAACTCGCGCCGGCGGCAGCCCGAGCTGATTCCGACGATCGTCGTTGTCTCGCGAGCTTTGCGAATCTTCCAGACGAGCTCTCCGAGTCCTGTTCCGTCCTTGCCGTAGTCGACGAGGACAAGGCGGATGAGCGGGTCGGCCTCGAAGATCTGGATCGCGCGTTCGTGGCTCTCGGCGGCGTGGAACACACAGCCGAGGTTTTGGAGCTGCATCGACGCGAGACGGCGCTGGAGGTCGTCCTCGTCGAATACCAGGACATGATCGTCGGATCGGGAGTCGGTCGACGTGCTCTCCGAGTTCTCTCTCGAATAGAACGCGAGATCGTGAACCGTCTCGTCCTCGAGCTGATCCCGTTCCTCGATCGAGAGCGTCGCTGACGCTTCATCAGCAACCAAGAGAAGAAGAGAAGGTGGATCGCGAACGCCAAGCGGTCCCTCGGCTCGGAAGATCCTCAGAACGGTTGGTGGCGACGAGAAGAGGACATCGCGCAGGTCGAGGCCGAGGCTCCCTGGTACCTTCACAAAGAGGCGCCATCGTTCGCGGACAGGCTCGCTGGGATCCGGCG
>CAYZGY010000189.1:4002-11283 GCA_964478085.1 uncultured Planctomycetia bacterium | reverse complement strand
TCGTCGTCGTCGTCGTCGTCGTCGTCGTCGTCGTCGTCGTCGTCGTCGTCGCCGGACGGGCTCGAGTTGTCCGAATCGTCGTCGACGTCGCCGGACGGGCTCGAGTCACCCGAGTCACCCCCGTCCGAGAGGCCAGAATCGCCCCCGAGCCAGAAGGGATCGCCGCCGATATCGTTGCCGAGGCCAGTAAGCGCAGCCTTCGACTGGAGATCGGAAAGCGTCACGCCGTAGTTGGCCTGAAGCCCGTTCTGGGCGATGAGGTTGTCGACGTGGTCGGCCGCATCCTCACCGGTCATTCCGGCGGATCCACCACCGAGCATCTGAAAGGCGTAGCTGGCGAGATTCGGGTTCGAGTTGAGCCCCAGATTGCTCTCCATCTGGAGCATCGAGACGATGCCGGTGTCGACGTTCGAAAGATCGTAGCGAATGTCGACGTTCCCTCTCATGTCGAAAGAGTACTCATCGGCGCGGACGTTGTCCTCCGCGATACCGACGGCGAGCGTACCGTGAATGTTGTAGTTCGCGCTCGAGGAGCTCGCCTCGAGCTCGATACGCGAACCGTACATCGCGACGAGGCCATTGACGTTGAGCGTCGAGTTGTACTCGACCTCGATCTCGGCTTCGTGCGACGTCGCCTCGGCGAGGACGATCATCGAACCGTTGACCGTCATCTCCGAGCCGTCCTTCATCTCGAAGGAAGCTTCGGTCGTCGAATCGGCGATCAGCGTGAAGTTGCCGTTGACCGTGATGGCCGAATTGGCGCGCGGGTAGAAGAGGTCGTCGCCACCGTTTCCGTGGTAGCTCGACTGGTACTCTCCGACGACAAAGACGTCACCGGTCCAGTTGAGGTTCAGGTTTGCCGGCTTGACCGCGTTCTTGATGACGAGGATTCCGGCGCCGGTGATGTTGGCGTTGTTGAGAAATCCCGTGTCACCCGTCGCATCGAGGAACGTGATCTCCGGAGCGTCCGGAGTACCCCACGTCACCGCACCCGAGCCAGGAGCGCTCGTCACGGTACGCGCAGCGTGATCCGAAAGGCCGCTGACCTGCGTCAGAAGCGTGTTGCGGTACTCGTTGAGGACCGCGGAGTTGACGAAGTCGTTCTCGTCCATCGTGATCGGAACGTTCATCGTGCTGCCGTCGCCGAACGTGTGCTCGGACGTCTGACCACCGTCGATCGCTCCGGACTCGAAGCTTCCGCTGTCCATCATGTTCGCGATCTCGTAAACGAACGCGTTGAACGTGTCCTCGTTCGCGGCCATGAACGCAGGGTTGTCGATTCCACCGGTGATCGAGATATTCGAGCCGGTGTTGTAAAGATCAGGACTCGGAGCGTAGCCCGAGATGCTCATTGCCGCGGGGAGCGGGCGCATGAAGACGTCCGCCTGCGCCTGGATGATTCCAGAGGTCGTCTTCGTGAAGCGCGCGTTCTGGAACGACGGAGCCGCCGCGACCGCGAGAATCACGTAGTGGGTCGACTCTTCCTCGACAACGGTGCGCCACTCGGCGACCTTGTTGCCCTGTGAGTCGAAGAAGTCTACGGGCGTCTCGATTCCGATCGCTCCCAGGCCGAACCCTGTGGTGTCCTCCGTGGACGCGATCTCCGCGTACGCCTCGTTGAGCGCGGCGATGGTGACGTACTCCAGCTTGGTCGCTGTCTCACTGTCACTCTGCGCGAGCGTGTTTTTCGTGACGACGGCAAGGAGTGCCCCCGTCAGGATAATCGCTGCTCCCGCAACGACCACCACTGAGAATAGGGCGGTTCCCGAACTGGAGCCGTCCGTCCTTCGTAATTCCCTCATAGCCTGAAACTGCCTCCACTGCGTTGGTTCAGACAGACACCTTCGAAAGCTGGTTCGGCCCTCCTCTCTGCTGGCTCCCGTTGCTGATTTCATGACTGACTTTCCGAATCTACGAATCTACGAATTTACGAATGAGACTGTCTTGGTCTGTCCAACCCACGAGCCGAATCAATTGCTCGACTGCTCGACATTTCGGAGGGCGACGAACATCGACCGCGTCACCGTGATCGAGGCTTCGCCGGCCTTCGGCGTACGAGTCACGTCGACGAAGTACGCCATGCCCGTATTCCCCGCCGTTCGCGTGAACTCGATGTTGGTCACGTCGTGAGCGATCGGAAGCGACTCGCCGTCCTGTGTCCGAACGAGCGTCCGCTCGTCGACGACACCATCGCCATCGTCATCGACGCCGTTCAGCGGGTTCTCACCCTGACTCTCGACGAGCTCGTACTTGATCTCGGTGCCCCAATCGGTCGGCAGACCGTCGAAAGCAATGCGCTTGCGAAACTGGACATAGTCGAGCACGGTCGTCGCACTGATCGGGTGCGAGATCACGTATCCGACCCCACCGGGATCTTCACCCGAGTCCTTGAGGTCTTCCTTCACACGCTCGATCACGGTACGAACGCTGGTATCGACTCCCGTCTTCCAGACGTTGAGAGCCACGCAGTCCGTCGTCCCCGAGAACAGATTCCACGCGCCGGCAAGGATGACTCCGCCGAGGCTGGCCGCCACGACCAATTCGAGAAGCGAGAATCCCGCGGAGCGTCGCGTGTCTGTCTTTTCGGTCAATCTCATGTCGTTTCCTGCCTCCTTCCGCCCTTCAGAATCCCCGCGAATCAGAGCGAAGCTCGATCGGCGATGACCGTATTGAGCTCGACTGTGAGAACTCCGGGAACATCCGCTGAATCGAGCGAGGCGTCGTGCCACGTCACGACGACGTCGACGCGTACGGAGTCCGCGGTCACGCTCGTCACCGTTACCGCTCCACATTTCTCCTGCGACGCCGGCGGCGTGAGGCCGGGGACGTCGAACGTGTCGCCGTTGAAGGTCGACATCAGCGTCCCGAAGTCCGGGTGAGCGATCACCTCCTCCATGTGCGACGTCGCCTCCATGCGCGCACGGTCACGATCGTCCGATCGCGTCGCCGCCTGCATCGCCGAAGCGATGGAAGCGCTCACGCTCAAGGCCAGGACCGCGAAGACGGACATCGCGATGACGACCTCGACGAGCGTATACCCAGACCACTCCCCGCCCCGGCTCCGTAACTGATTGCTCCGAGCCATAGCACCACTCCTCTTTCGCAACGGTCCGTCCAGGAATGAGTCCCGCGGCCGCGTCCGAAGATTCTACACGTCCGAAGATTCTAGTTGTCAGGGACTCCCTCAACCGCCCTGATCGAATGCTCGAAGACCGACCCCGTCGCGATTCCCGGCGCACGGGCAAGAGGCTCCTCGAGATTGAGGGGCCCTTCGGCTCAAGCATTTCGGAAGTCCCGTCAAGTCACTATAGCACGCTTCTCGGAACCCGACCAATCGAGGTGACGGCATTCCCGCCACGTGCGAATTCGGTGCCCACAAGCCGCCTGACGGCCGAATTCGAAAGATCGTACACGTGTCGTTTGAACGGACGCCGGCTCACCCACGAAGGGGCTTCCCGGACCCTCGCGTACAGCGCGTGGACGTTTTTCGAACGCGGTTCTGACGTCATGCTTTACGGAAAAAGCAGCTGAGCTCGGAAATCACCGGAACGCTCCTTGCCGTTCAGCTGCGGAGCTTCCGCACGACCTCGACGATGCTCTCTACCAAGCGCGATATTTTTCTTCGATTTCCTTCGTCGACGAAT
Source organism: uncultured Planctomycetia bacterium (assembly GCA_964478085.1). Lineage (GTDB taxonomy): Bacteria > Planctomycetota > UBA8108 > UBA8108 > UBA8108 > CAYMLL01. The sequence continues at coordinate 7,639 of CAYZGY010000189.1, read as the reverse complement.
TCACCCGCCTCATCGAAGGCTTCGAACGCCCTTCCGATGGCGACCTGATCGGGTAGGACGATTCCCCCGAGCCCCGAGAAGATCGCTCGCACGTGGACGAGGCCACGCAATCCGCCGAGCGCACCGGGCGATGCGCTCATCAACAGCGACAGCCGCCCCGGCCCCCTCGGCCGCTCTCGTCGCGATGCGGACGAGCTTCTTGCTGTAGGAGCGCTCCCGAGTGCTTCCCGCGAACGCGAGGATCTTGGCGCTCATTCTATCTCTCTAGATTATCTCGGAATCTGAACGGGGCCCTGTCGAACGCGCCCCTTCTCCGCCGAAGGCGAATCGACCCAAAACGCGCGTAGGGGAGCGTTCTGGCGAGCCTCGCGGTCGACGCTGATCGAGAGCAGATGCTCGCCTTCGGTGGCGGTGATGGATATCGTCTTCGAGGCCGCGATCTTCTCATCGTTCCAGCGGATCTCGAGCCCGCGGGCATCACCGATCAGCAGAAGGATCTCCCCCGCGTGCGTCACGCCGACGCGCGTGCGCACCTGAACCGAGGAGCCGCTCTCGGTCATCAAATCTGCCCAATGAAGCGCTCCCGATACTCGGGAGAACACGGTACTCGGGCGGCCATCGCTGTCGAGAACCTCCCAGGTGCGGATCAACGGCAAGTGGCTCGTCGCGAAAGGCCCGGGTCGACCGAGCTGCGTCAGGAATCTGAGCAGATCGAGCTGCTCCTTCTCGGAGAGGCGCCCCGTGACGTCGTCGGGCATCGTGGAGCCGACCTCCGTTCGCGAGACGATCGACTCCTTGCCGAATCGCAGGGTCGAGCCGCTCTGGAACTCACGCAAGAGAAGCGTGCTCTTGTCGCGCGTCTTCTCCTCGTAGCCTTGGTGGACCGTCCCTCGATTCGTCACGACGAGATGCGCCGTGTACCCTTCTTTGACATGTCGTGAGGGCCAGAGCACCTCCTCGATGACTCGGTCGATCGGCAGAGTCGTTCCGACGGAGCCGAGGTCCGGGCCGATCCAACCACCGGCCCCGCCGATCATGTGGCACGAGTGGCAATTCGCCTTCGCCGAACGGAAGACGAGCTCGCCGCGCGCCGCGTCGCCGCGATCGAGAACGGCTCGAGTGAGCTCGATGACGAGACCCGGACTGTACTCGCGACTCGCGCCCCTCGCGCCGCCTGCCTCCCGAAAGACCTCGGCCAAGGGTGTGGCGAGACGACCGCTCGACCCGAGCACCCGGAGACCGAGCTCGCCGACGTCGGGAGAGACTTCGGACTTTCCGAGCGCCGCGGCGAGTCGACCGGCACCGTCCTTGCGGCCGAGGAAGGCTTCGAGGATGGCTTCGAAGTCGAGATCGCGGACATCCTCGTCCGCGAGGATCCTCACGGCGTGCTTCGACGCTGCCTCGACGTCCACGCCACAGAGGCCGACGATCGCGGCGGTACGAACAGACACGTCCCCCCCCGCACCCGCGAGCTTCTCGAGCACCGATCGGGCATCGTCTCCCCCGAACCGCGACAGCGCGCGGATGCTCTCGGCTCGAGTCGCCGTGTCGACCTCGCCGGAGCGTGCAATCTCGACGATATCATCTGTGAGCTGCTGAACGCTCCAGACTCCCGTCAAGCGGATCGCCGCGTTCCGCGTCGACCCTTCGCCACGAACCAGCTCTCGCAAAACCGGCGCCGGATCACCCGCCGGACGCGTGTCCCGCTGCTCGCCGACCTCGGCGAGATCGCCGAGCACTTTCGCGTGGGTGACGGCGTCGTACTTCGCTCCCTCACCGTAGGTGCTGCGTGCGAGTGCCAAGGCGAGGTCCTTCGGCTCGCCGACGCTGACGAGCGTCCGCAGCAGACCGCGCCGAGCCTCGGCGTCGATCTCCTCCGATTTCGCCAAGGAACGGATCGACTCGACGAGCCGATTCCCGCCGACGTGTCGAAGCACAGCCGCGAGTCGGCGACTGTTCGCGCCGAAGCTCAGCTGACCGCGCTCGAGTGCCGGACGCCAATGCGGGGCGAGATGATGGACGGCCTGCGTGAACGAGTACTCGACGAAGCGGTCCATCGGGCGATCGACGGCCATCGCGACGACCTCGATAGCGTGAGGATCCCCGACGGCCGAGCACGCGACGAGCGCCTCCATGCGGACGAGCGGATGCTCATCCTGGATGCTCCGCGCGAGAAGCTCGAGCGGGGCATCGAGTCGCGCGCTCCATCGCCCGACCGTGCGGGCCGCGTAAGCGCGTGCGCGATGGTCCTTCGCCCCCAGCAGACGCTCGAGGGTCTCGCGATCGACGACCTCGATGGTCTCGAACGCGCCGAGCGCCTCGAAGAGAGCGTGCTCGTAACCACTCGCCTTCGGGTCGAGCATTACGACCCAGTCTCGCAGCGCCTTCGCGGCTGCGTCCCGATCGGCGTCCGCGAGGACTCGCTTCGCCTGGTAACGCTCCCAACGCTCGGGCGAGCGAAGCGCGTCGACCGTCGTCGCGAGGTCCGTTCCCGAGAGCTTGCGCCGGGCAACCTTCGTGCCGCCCTTGACCGAGACGCGCCAGATTCTTCCGTGTGTCCGGTCACGACCCGGATGGCGGTAGGACGCGTCCTGGTGACAGATCACGAGGTTGTACCAGTCCGCGATGTACATCGCGCCATCCGGCCCCTGGCGAATGTCGATGGGCCGAAAGTTCTTGTGCGACGAGCGCAAGATCGGCTTCTTCCACTGAACCGAGTAGCCCGAGCCGGCCTCGCGAATCGCGAAGCGGCTGACCGTGTTCTTGTGGTAGTCGCCGATGAGGAAATCACCCTGGTAGTGCTCGGGCATGTGCACCGAGCCGACACCGTCGATACCGCAGTAGCCGCCGGGCCGCCCGATGCGCGGCAGTCGAAGCTTGTGCTTCGAGGGGAGCTGCGCCGGCGATAGGAACGAGACGCCTCCTGCGCCGTCGATCACGAGAGACTGCCCCCAATCGTCGAACGCGACACCCCACGGATTGCCCGGCCCCATGAAGTCGTCGAGCAGCCCGTGAAGCTGGAGCGTCTTCGGGCGCAGGCGCCAGACGCCGGCTTGTAAGAGCGACTAGATGCCCCACGGCGTCTCGACGCGAGACTCGATGCCGTCGCCCTGACACGAAAAGAGCTCTCCGCCCGGACTCCAGACGAACGAGTTGTTGGTCTGGTGAGAGTCGCCATTGCCGAAACCGCTGAGGACGACCCTTCGCTCGTCGGCACGATCATCGCCGTCGGTGTCGCGCAGGTGGACGAGCTCCGTGCCCTGGCCGATGTAGAGCCCGCCTTCGCCGAGCTCCATGCCCGTCGGAATGTTGAGTCCCTCCGCGAAACGTGTCGAGCGATCCGCGACGCCGTCCTGGTCGACGTCCTCGAGGATGATCACGTAGTCGTTCGGCTTCGCGCCGGGCTTGATCTGCGGATAGACGATCGTGCATGCGACCCAGAGACGCCCGCGCGGATCCCAACGAATCGCGATCGGATTGACGACGCCCATCGCCTCCGACGCGAAGAGGTTGACCTCGAAACCGTCATCGATCTGGAACGAGCTGAGCTGTGCCTCGACGCTGTCACGATCGACGATCTTCCAGAAGCGCTCTTCCGCTTCCTCGATGAGCTTCGGAAACTGCTTCCACTCGTCAC